>JBDNIB010000789.1:0-3193 GCA_041688535.1 Prosthecobacter sp. | reverse complement strand
GGGGTTGCTGGCGTGGCAGCGGGTGGTGTGGGCGGTGTTGCCGTTTTTGGGGCAGTGGGGGCTACGGCAGCAGCGGGCACGGGTTCAGCCGCCTCCACCCCGTCCTTACGGGGCATGTGAATGGTTTCGGTGGCCATGGCAATGGCTGGGCCGGATTTGACGGAGTGATCGGCGACCTTCCGCTTCAGGTCGGCGAGCTCTCCCTTCATGGCCGCCACCTGGCCGCGCAGCTCGCGCGTATGGCTCTTGTAGCGTCCCCAGGTAGCATAGCCAAACAGCAGCCCGACGATGCAGCAGACGCTCCCCAGCGCGACAACGAACGCGCCGCTGTGCATGAGCATGTAGATCAGCGGTTCGGCGGTTAGGGACTCGAAATCGAATTGCATGAGCGGTTATTTGATGAGGAGTTCGATGCTGCGCGGGATGGCAGGGGCGGCGGCGGAACCAGCGGGGACGGGGTCAAAGACCACCGCGCTGATGTCAGCCGCAGGCACGCCCTGCTCAATGAGAAAGGACAGCACGGCTTCCGCTCGTGCCTGGCCGATGGCCTTTTCGACGCCCTCCGGCCCGGCGGGATCAGGATGCGCGCCGATGACCAGCCGCAACGCCGGTCCGGCGGCAAGCAGCGTGGGCGCGAGGATGGCGAGCTTCGTCTGTTCCTGCGGAGGCAGGCGCGCGGAACCCGTTTCAAACACCAGCGCAAGCCCGCGCAATGCCTCGCGTAGCGGCTCCAGCGTGGCGGGCGGCAGCGTGGACTGCACCTGATAACCGGGGAAATGATACATGGATGGCACCAGCGTGAACCGCGCCTCCACCTTGGCGGCACCAGTGACAGGACGCAGCAGCGTGAGCCAGGCGCTTTCCATCTGCCGCGTGGCGACTCCCTCCAGGTGCGGCACACCGTCGCTGGTAATGTCAAAGGAACGCGGCGGCGGAGCACTGAAAAAATCACGCACAAAGGCCGCCAGCAGCTCCGGCTTGGCAAACGCAGCGGGCAGCACATGCGGACTGGCCTTGAGCGCTGCCGGATCGACGATCCGCGCCCCCGCCACCTCGGCCAGCGTGGCGACCAGTTCCTCCTTCAGCGCGGCCGTGGGCAGCAGTCCCGTGAGGGCAATGGCGTCGTCCTTTGCCATGATGTGCAGTTCCGCTGGCACGCGTAGCTGGTCGAGAATGGGCTTGAGCAGCACGCTGCCAGCGGTGAGCGGCGGCTTCACCCCCTCCGGCCAGCGCACTTCGGGGGCGCTGCGCAGAGCCTCCGCATTCACCGTGAGATCGGGGCGCAGTTCCGCGAGCAGGCGGCTCACATTGACCGCCTCCTCACCTTCCGGCAGCCAGCCACTGAGGTGCAGTGTTTTCTGCGCCAGCTTCGCCTGAAAATTCGCCACCACATGCAGCCGGTCGGCACCCGGCAGCAGACGCAGCGGCGTCAGCGCGCGGATGGCCGCCAGCGCCTGCTCACGCGCCGGTGGATCAGGTGCCTCCCCGATGACCGCGATGTCAAAAAAGCGCACTTCGACCACGGGATCACGCACCCCGGCAGCCTTCAGCCGTTGTTGCGCCTCCGCCATCAGCACCGGCACCTGATCGCGGCAAAACAGCCACGCATGCACGCCCGTCGCCACTGGCAGCAGGATCAGCATGAAAAAGACGAGACTGAGGCGCATGAAGGAGTGAGCAGAGGTGGCAATTGACACAACGAGGGTGGAACCGATAATCCGCCACCCTCTGCGCGTCGGTGTACTGTTAATGGTTGGCCGTCCGCGAGGCAAGAATCAACTGTTTCACCTTACCTAACTAAATTCACGCTCATATCAGTCGTCATCGCCGGAACCGTCGCCCTGGACAATGTCAAAACCCCGCAGGATGCGCAGGAGAACCTGCTCGGAGGTTCCGCCAGCTATGCGGCCATCGCCGCCAGCATCTTCTGCCAGCCCATTCACCTCGTCGGTGTCATCGGCCATGATTTCCCCAAGCCACACCTCGACATGCTGGCCGCACGCGGCATCACGCTGGAAGGTTTGGAACGCAGCAGCGGCGAGTCCTTCACCTGGACCGGCGAGTATCATGACGACATGAACAGCCGCACCACGCACAAGGTGGCGCTGAACGTGCTGGAAAGCTGGCAGCCGAAGCTCCCTGCCGCCGCCAAAGCCGCCAAGGTCGCCGTGGCCGCGAACATGAGCCCGGACAACCAGATGCAGATGCTCGACCAGATCGAAGCCGACTTCGTCACCGCCGACACCATGGACCTCTGGATCGGCATCGCCAACGAGCGCCTGCATGACGTGCTCAAGCGCATCGACCTCCTCGTCATCAACGACGGCGAGGCCAAGGAATTCGCCGGCACCACCAATCTCGTCGAAGCCGGCCGCAAGCTGCAAGGCAAAGGCCCGCGTTTCGTCATCGTGAAGCGTGGCGAACACGGCAGCTTTCTCTTCGGCGAAAACAAGGAAGACTTCTTCGCCTGCTCCGCCTACCCGCTGCACAGCGTCTTTGACCCCACCGGCGCGGGCGACAGCTTCCTCGGCGGCCTGTCCGGCTGGCTGGCCGCCAACGGCAAAACCAAGCCCACCTTTGAAGACCTCAAGACCGCCGTCGTCCACGGCAGCGTCACCGCTAGCTACACCTGCGAGGCCTTCAGCACGCACAAGCTGCAAACGGTCACGAAGGCCGACATCGCAGCACGCATCGCCGAGCTGCGGAGCTTCACCAATTTCGTCTGAGGCTGACCAGCCGTTGGCCGCGAGTGGCGGTGGTTCCCGGGCTTGTCCCAACCACCGCCTCTAACCCCAGATTGATTGGCCGAGCCGAAGGATGGAGGCGAGACAAGAACGAGAACGCATCAGTATTTGGGAAAGATGGCCGGAGTCGGGAAGCGGTCTTCGGCGCTGGTTTCAAACAGGTATTCCTCCCGTGGCATGTGGACATCAGGCCAGTCTGCGGGACGGATGCGGACGACTCGGGTAGGGCGCATGCCTTCGGTGATGAGGTCCGTGCGATGACGGACGTGACAAGAAGAAGTGGCAGGATGAAGCGGATCATGGCGTGTGAACAGCAAAACGGCTCGGCTCGGCAATCCTATCCGCTAGACCTCCTCCAACATCATCGTCGCATCACCAAAGGTCTTCTGACACACTTCCATCTTGTCCATCATCGACATGAACAGGCGGCACATCTGCCGCTCCGGCTT
>JBDNIB010000788.1:0-6569 GCA_041688535.1 Prosthecobacter sp. | reverse complement strand
GCCGGTGATTTCACAAATAGTTGCCATAAGAGTTCGGGGGAAAAAGGATCGCGATACTAGCCGAGGAGAATGGCGCGTCAACCAAAAGTCCAGCTTTCCTCAATCAACGACGTGGCCGCCCCACCATCAGGCAGGTCGTTTCGGGGTTGATCAGGTAGCCGATGCCGAAATTGATCGGTTTCACCGGATGCCTGCCAGAGGAGTACGCGGCGGTCAGATCGGGCTGCTGGCAACCGGAAAAGATGCTCAGCGTGCCACGATGATTGCCGTAGAGAGACAAATCCCAGCCGTAGCGGATGAACTCGCGATACGGCACGCCGGAAGGATCCTGCACGATGGCGCTGCTGTGGCGCAGTAGGTAGTCGCGGATGTTTGAGAAACCGCCTTCATGCATCAAGTAGGACGCGCTTTTCAGGAAGACCGGTACCCGACCCAGACGTGACACGAAGGTCAAAAACGGCCCGCCCACGCTCACCCCGGTGTTGGAGAGGTCTTGCTTGAAGTAAAACACCCGCTTCGAGCTGCCAAAGCCGTTGCGGCAGCGGATCATCAGGCCCGTGTTGCCCGAAGAACCGGCCAGCGTGACATTACCCGCACCATCCAGCCGCACCGTGTCCACGGAATCCACCGTGTGGCCAGTGCGCGCCATGAAGGCCAGCAGCAGCGGCAGCACACCGCGAAACCGCGTGGCCTGCAGGTCGCTGCGCATCTCCGTCGTGATGAAATACCCGCTCTGCATGATGGTCGAGACGGCGTTGTGCAGCCCGTAGAGGCCACGGTCGATTTCACCCTGCGACAGATCACTCAGGCGCGGCAGCGGCTCCGCCGGCTCCAGGCCGCAGAGCACAAACGTTTCCGCCGAAGGGAACAGGGCGCTGGCAAAGAGGAAATCCGGCCCGCTGAACGGGTAGAACATGGCGTTTGCACCTTTGATGTCGCCGATCTCCGTGCTGGCCCAGGATTGCAACGGCCCGCGAAAGCCATTCTGATGCTTGGCCCACAGATTGTCCATCCGCAGCCGGTGCGCACCCACCGCCGAACTTTGACTGTGGGAGGAGGACATGCCGCCAAACAGCCGGGCGATGTCGTTGATGGAACCCGACTGCGTCGGCACGTTCATGGACACCGCCCCGTTGTAGAGGGAGGTGTTGTTCGCGCTCTCCGCCCGCCGCACGCTGCTGCCAGCCAAGGCGTTCAGCACGCCGTTCCATTGGCTGGTTCTGTTGGCGGCCGTGTAGTTTTGGAAAGCCGCGTCCGGCAGCGCACAACCGGTGACAACCAGTGTCAGCAGAGTAGTGCCGAGCCGTCGGGAAAAAGCGCAGAGATCATGAATTGGTAGAGCCATCATAGCGGCGCGAGAATATCAGAGGCAAACCATGCTCCAAGGCTATATTCATAGCCTTTGGCAGGTTTATTTCTGCCTCGACCTAGTGATTATTAAAATTCAGAGGCATTATTGCTGCCTGCTGAATATTTAATCTCTTCTGTGTCTGCGCCTCACTTCGGCTGGTGCATCGCGATGCAATGGAACGCCCCGCCTTCGGTGACGAGATCCTTCGCCATCATGGAGATGATCTCGCGGCCCGGGAAGCACTCGGAGATCTTGTCCTCGGCCATGGCATCCTTCTTTTTGTGGCCAAAGAGGGGTATGATCACGGCGTTGTTCAGGATCATGAAGTTCGCGTAGCTGGCCGGCAGGCGGCTGAGCCGCCAGTCCTTCATCTCGATGGCCTGGGGCATCTCGATCTCAATGATTTCCAGCTTGCCGCCGTCGGGAGCCTTCACGTCGTCCAGACGCTCGCGGATTTCCTTGAGCACCTTGTGGTTCGGGTCGTTTTCACGCGGCTCGACCATGCAGATCACGGCATCTTCGCGGATGAAGCGCACCACATCGTCGATATGGCCGTCGGTGTCGTCGCCTTCGATGCCTTTCTTGACCCAGACGATGTCCTTCATGCCCAGCATGGCTGTCAGCTCCTTCTCGACCTCGTCCTTCTTGCCCGCTTTGCCGCCATGGCGGTTCGGATTGAGCAGCACGGCCTCAGTGGTCAGCAGCGTGCCTTTGCCATTAGTCTCGATGGCCCCGCCTTCGAGGATCATCTTCGATTTGAAGCGCTCCATCTTGAGGACATTCGCGGCTTTTTCAGGAATGGCGTTGTCCAGATCCCACGGCGGGAACTTGCCGCCCCAGGCGTTGAATTCCCAGTCGGTGATCGCCACCTTGCCGGTCTCGTTGTGCTTGATGAAAATCGGCCCGTGGTCACGGCACCACACGTCGTTCGTGTTGTTCTCGTAAATGTCCACCTGGCTGAGATCGCCCTCGTTGTCGGCGATGCTGAGGCGGATGTTCATGTGGCTGAGCATCGGCGCGTTGATGCGCACGCGCTCGTAGCGGGAAATGACGCTGGCGATCTCGCCGAACTTGTCCTGCAGCTTGTGGTAGGTCTTCGGGCAGCTTTCCTTGTTAGACGGCCAGGACAGCCAGATCGCCTCCTGCGGCTCGAATTCGGCGGGCAGACGGTAGTTTTGGGGATAATTAGCTTTACTCATCGATGTAGCGTTTGGTCAGGGGAGCGTAGGTGTCAATGCGGCGATCACGGAAAAAGGGCCAGATGCGGCGGAAATCTTCCACCGCGCCAAGATCACACGGCACGATCAAAATCTCTTCATCGCACACGGAGGCCTTTGCAACGACTTCTCCATACGGATTTGCAACAAAGCTCTGGCCCCAGAATTCACTCTGCTGCTCGGTACCCACGCGGTTCACCGCCGCCACAAAGCAGCCGTTCGCCACGGCATGCCCGCGCTGGACGGTCTCCCAGGCACAGTCCTGGGCGGCACCAAGTTCGGCCTTTTCACTGGGCAGCCAGCCGATGGCCGTGGGGTAAAACAGAATCTCCGCGCCCATCAGCGCTGTGAGCCGGGCGGCCTCGGGATACCACTGGTCCCAGCAGATCAACACGCCGATGCGACCAAATTTTGTGTCCCAGACGCGATAACCCAGGTCTCCAGGCGTGAAATAAAACTTCTCCTCGAACCCCGGGTCCTGCGGGATGTGCATCTTGCGGTACTTGCCCAAAATGGTGCCATCCGCGTCGATGACCGCCGCCGTGTTGTGGTACAGGCCCGGTGCGCGCTTCTCAAATAGCGGCACAATGATCACCACGCCCAATTCCTTCGCCAGCGGGGCCAGTTTGTCCGTCGTCGGGCCCGGCACCGCCTCGGCGAGGTTAAACAGCTCCGTGTCCTGCGTGATGCAGAAGTAGGGCGTGTTAAACAGCTCCTGCAGGCACACGATCTGCGCGCCACGGGCCACCGCATCACGGATCAGCCGTTCATGCTGCCGCACGCTTTCGTCCTTGCTTGAAAATGCCCGGCTCTGCACCAGGCCGAGAGTTACCTTCGCCATAGGGCGCGGATGATTGAGCGCAGGACGTGGAATGCAAGAGAAGAAGGCCCGGCAGTTCACACCGCCGGGCCTGCGTGATTCCAAACGCGCTTACTCGCGATCCACCGAAATTTTGCCCGCGCCCGTGAACAGCAGCGTCACATAGGCGATCAGGTAAACCATCGCCAGCTCACCGGAGTTCGCGCCGACCAGGGCTGACTTGTGGACAAAGAAGAAGGCAGTTCCCATCGTGATCGCCAGCATCAGGGCGGCAAATCGGGTGAACAGCCCCGCGATCAGCAGTGTGGAGCACACGACCTCTGCGAACACGGCCAATCCCGCGTTCACATTCCCCGGCAGGCCGAGGAGGCCATTCATTTTTTCCGCCGTGGCGGAGAAGGCGAGCATCTTGCCGCGGCCGTGCAGCAGCAGCATGGAGAAGCCGAGAGCGACGCGCAGGATTAACAGGCCGTAGTCGGGAGACTTCGGCAGGAACGATAGTTTCAGGAGCTTGAGCATTGAGGTGGTTGGGTTCGGATTTAGCGGGGATTTCGCAGAGCATGGTCCGATCCCGGCCTCGCCGACAAGCCTAAAATGCGGCACTGCTCTGAGTTCGTAGTTCGGGCTTCAGCCCGTTCTTCGATGTATCCGAACTCCCGGAACGGGCTAAAGCCCGAACTACAAGCTCAAACGATCACCCCAGTGCCGCCATCATCTCCTTCAGCTTCGCGACCTTCTCCTGCCAGTCAGCTTTCCGCTGCTGATGCTCATTGAGCACCTTCTGCGGGACTTTGGCGGTGAATTTTTCGTCCGCGAGCTTGGCGACGACTTTTTCCAGCTCGGACTCGGCTTTGGCGAGTTCCTTGCCAATGCGCGCACCCTCGGCTTCGACGTCGATAAGGCCATCAAGCGGCAGGAAGAGGGTGCCTAGCGGGGTGAGAGCGCTTGGCGTGCCTTGGGTCGGCACGAAGTCCGCATCGACATCCAGTGGCTCAGCGTTGAGCAGGATGCGCAGGACTTCGATCTCGTGGGCGGGCAGTTCTTGGCTCGGTTTGAGCACGAAGCGGACGCGCTTGTTGATGTTGAAGGTGCTCTTGAGGCCACGGCCCAGATTGACGGCTTCATACTTGTCGTTCGCGGTCTTTTCGTCCTCGGGCAGGATGCCGAAGTGGGCGAGTTCGTCTTCATCCAACGGCTTCGGCCATTTGGCGAACATGATGCTCTTGCCACCCTGTTCGTCGGGCAAATCAGCGTTGAAACCCATGCCGTGCCACAGCTCCTCGGTGATGAAAGGCATGAACGGATGAAACAGACGCAGCGTGTGGCTGAGCACGAAGTCGATGACGGCTAGGGTGTTGGCTTTGCGCTTGTCCCGTTGCTCAACCGTCTCGGTTGAAGTTTCAGCAGCAACCGGGACGGTTGTACTACTTTGCAGCACGGCCTTGCTGGCCTCGATGTACCAGTCGCAGTACTCGCTCCAGAAGAAGCGGTAGAGCGTGACGGTGGCGTCGCTGAAGCGGTAGTCTTCCAGCGCAGTGGTGACTTCGGCGATGGCGGTGTTGAGGCGCAAGAGGATCCATTTGTCGTCGCTGCTGAGCAGCGCGGCGCTGATCTCTGCCTCGATCTCGTAAGCGGGCAGGATGCCCACTTCACCCGAGTCAGGCAGGATGCCTGACCCACTCTGCATCTGGCGGAAGCGTGCGGCGTTCCAGAGCTTCGTGCAAAAGTTGCGGCCCAGCTCCACGTTCTTTTCATCAAAGGCGATGTCCTGGCCCAGCGGCGCACTGCGCATGATGCCGAAGCGCAACGCATCCGCGCTGTAACTCGCGATCAGCTCCAGCGGATCGGGCGAATTGCCGAGGGACTTCGACATTTTGCGGCCCTGTTTGTCGCGGATGATGCCGGTGAAATAGACGTTCTTGAACGGCAGCTCGCCCATCCACTCGAATCCCGCCATGATCATGCGCGCGACCCAGAAGAAGATGATGTCCGGCCCCGTTACGAGATCGGTCGTTGGGTAGAAGGCACGGAGGGTTGGGTTCTGGGCGTCTTTCTCTTTGTCGCCCGTCCATCCCATCGTCGCAAACGGCCACAGCCAAGAGCTAAACCAAGTGTCGAGGACGTCGGGGTCTTGGGTGAAGCCGTTTTTCTCAAGTATAGCTACCTCCAAATCGGATGTCGTAGCTGCAAATGTCTCTTCATATCCTCCGATAGGATAGCTTTGGAACACGGTTTTGTGTCCCTCTGTCTGTGAGAGTGAAATCTCCAGACCTTCGGCGCTCTGCATGTCTGTCGTAATTGGTATTGAAGCACCAAAAAGCGCGGGCAGGCACTCAACCCAAGTTCCTTGGGTTGATTTGCGATGCCATACTGGCACCCGATGCCCCCACCAGACTTGTCGGCTGATGCACCAGTCTTGCAGGCCGATCATCCAGTGGTCATAGACCTTGGCCCAGCGGTCGGGGTGGAATTTCATCTCGCCATTGGCGACGACTTCCTGGCTTTCCTTCACGCTCGGATATTTCAGGAACCATTGCTCACTCAAGCGGCTCTCGATGGGCACATCGGCGCGCTCGGAGTAGCCAAGATTGTTCTGATACGGCTCCTCTTTGACGAGGCTGCCGATTTCCGCGAGCAGCTCGGCGGCGCGTTTGCGCGCGGCGAAGCGCTCCATGCCGGCGAGGTCTTTGCCGGCGAGTTCGTTGAGCACGCCGTTCGGGTACATGACATCAATTGGCTCCATTTTCGTGAATTCATTCTCTTTGCCACCTTCACGAAACTTTTGCCTGCGCCCTTCATAGCGAAGCCTCCCCCAGATCTCAAAGTCGGCTTTGTCATGCGCGGGCGTGACTTTGAGTACACCGGTGCCGAAGGTGAAATCCACATGCTCATCACCGATGATCGGCAGCAGCGCTTGATTCTCCAGCGGCAGCGGACGGCGGACGTGCTTGCCGATGAGATGCGCGTAGCGCTCGTCCTTCGGATTCACGGCGATGGCGGTGTCGCCAGGGATCACCTCAGGGAGCGTGGTGGCGATGGTAAGAAAGGTTTTCTCTTTTGGAGCCGCGAAGAGATCGCCCTCTGCGCTGGAGTTAAGCACGCCAGCTTTTGGTTTGGCTTCTCGGATGGCGTTTTGAACGGCGGGGAGCGCCAGCATGGCTTTGCTTACTGGAGCGACGAG
>JBDNIB010000093.1:0-4023 GCA_041688535.1 Prosthecobacter sp. | reverse complement strand
GTTGTAGCCGATGAGCAGGCGTTTGTTGGTGTCTGTATTGCCTCGGATATTGAACTGAACGGGCGGTGCGCCAGTGTCGTCTCCTTGCAGAAGGAGCTTGGTATTCGCCAGTGCACCTGCGAGCGTAGCGCTGCCGATGCCTACCTGACCGGCGGCATTCCAGCGCAGCGCATTCACCTGAGTGGCACCATTCACAGAGCCGAGCGCACCACCCGCAGCGCCGTAAAGCACGGGGCCATCTATGCCCGTGCCATTGAAGGTGCGGCCCGTGCCATACCAGCCGATGCCGTAGTTCGCCGGGACACTGCCGCCGGTGACGGCAGCAGTGGTGGGATTGATGGTGAGATCCGATGATCCAGCAATGGTGTCCGCTGCGCGTGCACGGAAAGCATAGGCGGTGCTGGTGAGCTGCTGACGCGGGCTGATGGGTGAGTCGCTACCAGTGATGCCGTCAGTCCCACTATCCACGATGACTTCCAGGAAGCGGCTGACGCCGCTGCTGGTAAAGATGGTGTCCAGCGGCGGACGCGACTCACCAGCGAGAGTGCCTGTGACGGCGATGCCCTGCCCGAGCAGCACGCTGAAGTCCCCATTGGCGATGGTGACGGTCTGCTCCTCTGTCCACAGCCGGTTTGGGGAGGTATTCGGAGCCGAAAGAGCAGCCCCGCCGCTGGAGGCGGTGTCCCAGATGCGGAAGACGATCTTTCGGTTCACCGGTGCGGCATTGCCAAGCCCGACGCCGCCGCCGGAGTCCGTGACACGGCCCTGGTAGTTTAGGAACGGCGGCACGGTCTGGGCGTGCAGTGAGCCGAGCACGAGGCTCAGTGTGGCGAGGAGGTAGGCGGTCTTATTCATGGCGTTGTTCGTTTCAGAAAGGGTTATTCAGGGGGCGTCTTCGGGTGCGTTTTTGGTTATCAGTTTTCAGTTTCCGATTTTGGTCACGGCACTACCAGCACGCCGTCCTCGGAAGCGCGGCGTAGCTCAAAGGTGCCGTCCACCTGCAAGGTCTGGCGGTGCAGGCCAGTGATGGTCTCACGGTAGGTGCCGCCGATGACGCTGCTGCCCCAACCAGAAGGTGTGGTGCTGCTGCCGGGCGGCAGGGTGGTGAAGGTGAACGTGCAGGTGCGGGCGACGGTGTAACTCTCCACGCCTGCGGCCAGAAGCGGGTCACTCGGCAGTGCGCGCGGCGCTTTGTTGTCATGATCCGGGTGGTACTGATGCACGAAGGGATTCGTCGGGTCCGTGTAGGGAAGGGTGATGGTGCGGGTGAGCGCGCCCGGAATGGCGACACTGCCCGTGCCGGTGCTAGTAGCCAGATCCAGCGGCAAGTGCGCGGCGACGAGGCGCTGCGCGGTCGCCTTGGCCCCAGCGGTGGACTTTAACAACGACTCCTGGGTGCAAAGGCTGATCTGCCCCGGTGTGGCCGCCAGCTCACCGAGGAAGACCTGGGAGAGCAGGCGTGTGGTCTTCGGCACGTCACTGGCCACATGCAGCAGCGTGCGCAGGGTGAACGGGCTCGGCGTGCTGGTGCCAATAAGCGGCGGTGGCGCAGCGATGGTGACGTCTGGCGAGCTGATGGCATAACCGCTGCCACCCGCCGTGATGGTGACCCCGGTGACAGAACCGCAGGCAACTGCCGCCGTGGCCGTGGCCGGTGTGCCCTGCGGCGGAGCGCTGAGGGTGATGACGGGATTCGCCGTGTAGCCACTGCCGGACGTGACCACAGTGATGCTGGAGACGGCCCCGCCCCGAATCACTGCCGTGGCTGTCGCCGTAGTGCCCGCGGTCGGCGGGGCGACGGTGACGGTGGGAGCCACCACGTAGCCTGTGCCACTGAGAGTGGGCGTGATACTGACGATCTGGCTGCCATTGCTCAGTGCTGTGGCCGTGGCCGTGGCCGTGACCTGCGTGACTGGCGGAGCGATGGTGACCGCTGGCGGTGTGGTGTAGCCAAAGCCGCCCGTGCCCTTGATGGCGACACTGGTGACGACTCCGTTGGTGACGGTGGCGGTGGCCTTGGCACTGTTGGTGACTTGGCTGCTGACATTGGTGACGGAGATGTCTCCCACCCATAGGCCGCTCAACACGGACTTCTGCGCACTGACGGGCAGGTACACGTCCTTGAGATTGCCGCTGTCCGTCACACGCAAAAAGGAGCCAAAGAGTGCCGCATCACCGCCAGCCGTCATGAGTGACCTTTTGATGCCGATGCTCAGCTCGAGACTGCTATTGGCCCCAATGACCTGCACCACCGGCGCGCCGAGGCTGATGTCCGTCTCAGTGATCCCCAATGTGCCCGTGGTGCGCAGCACGAGCGGCACCGATCCGGTGATGGCGGTCTGTGTCGCTGGTGCGGCCACGCTATCTGCCGGCGTGAGCGTGACGGTGACATTGGCCCCGGTGCGGTTGCGGATACGCGCGGTGATGACGGAACCCGTGCGGCCAAAAGCGAAGCCGTTGTTCGTGCTGAGGCTCATTTCCAGAGGCGCATAGAAATTCCCCACCACCTCAGAGGAGAACCAGTACGCCTTTGTGCGGTCCACCAGCAGTGCGGTGGAAAAAACCTGCTGCGGGTTATTCGGTCCCAGTTCGCCACCCACATATTGGAAGACTTTGGTATTCGCCGCGATGGCAGCCGGGAAGGTGGAGAAGTAAGTGGCGAAGGTAGCGGCCCCGCTGCCCGCCTTACTGGGAAAGCCGAGCAAGTTTGCCCCATTGCGCACCCATGAGTTCGCTGGTGGCTGAGGCGACTGCTTGATGATCACGCTATGATTCGTGGAACTCGTGCCCGTACACCGCACGAGGTAGGCAGTCTGGCCGGGCAGGCGGTTGAGATTACTTTGTGCTGGCAGGCCGCGCTTCCACACCTGCCATTCTGGCGTGCCAGAGCTGGGGATCAGCGGGGATTCGATTAACTGCACCTGCGTCGGATTCGGGCTCCACAGCCACACTTCCGTGACCGCCACTGGCATGATGTTTCCGATGATGTCCGCCGGCCCATTGCCCACATTGCCGATGGCGTCCGCCTTTGCCTCACCAGAGAGGTAGATGGCATTCATGCCGCCTTTTAGCGCATAGGTTTCTTGCAGCCATTGGGCAGAGGCGGAAGAGACGCAAAGCAGAGCGCCGAGGGTTAAGAACAGAAGTTTGCGTTTCATAAAGTAGATCAGTCGGATTCGTCGGATCATCTGGGCTACCGCACCGTCAGCCGGTAAAACTCCCTGGTCCCACCCACCGCCGGGGTGGTGAAGGCGGAGAGCACGCTGGCCTGCGTGGCGCTGTAAGCAGGTGCTCCTGCCGCCACTGTGCCGATGGAGAAAGGCACGCGTGTCCAGGTCTTCACGTCCGTGCTGCGCTCGATGCTGTAAGTCTTCCCTGTGATGCCGTAGAACTCGAAACGCACGCTATTCGCAGCCTTCTCTTTGATCTCCAGGGCGAAGCGCTCCGTGGCATCGCCAGCAAAGGTGCCTGCGAGGTATTCATCCCAGTTGCTCTGCCCATCTTTATCCAGATCACCATTGCGGTCGATGAGGTGGAGCGGCCAGTTGCCGTTTTCATCAGGGTAATAGCCTGCCTGATAAAGCTGCCACATCTCCCAGATGTCCGGCAGGCCATCGCCATCCAGATCCTCACCCAGATTCAGATCCAGCCGCACCTGCTCGCCCCCCCTTCCCTGCCGTGAGATTGCCACTGACCTCGATGGGATAAAACTTCACGCCATTCATCTCCACCACCAGACTGAACAGCCCCAGCGCAGGCACCGCCTTGGCATTGTAAAGAGTCGTACCGCTGCGATTTTGGTCGATGAGGATGCGTAGCTCGTCGTTCTGATCCAGTCGCGAGGTGGAGTCGATCAGCGTTCTCCCGATCTCCACCCCACCCTTCAGCAGCACGATCATCGCACCTTCCGCCGTGATCGTCTGCCCCACCTGATCCCGCACCGTGCCGTAGAGCGTGTAAAACGGAGCCGGTGGAAAGGCGCTCAAAGAGCCAGCCATGTGGCCTAACAGAGCGAGGAAAAGG
>JBDNIB010000787.1:0-1942 GCA_041688535.1 Prosthecobacter sp. | reverse complement strand
GCATGCCGTCATTATGGGGATTCGAGAAGAGCACAGTTCCGCCCAATTGATGCAGTCCATTGACGTTCAATACCTTGGTGGGCCAGGCTTCACTCCGGCGGCGATCTCCCTGCGCTACCCACTCAGGACAGCGAAGACTCATAATTGCTGCTGTCTTTTCTCCTGTGAATAACAACTCACTTGCAGCAGGATCTGTTGGGCCTTGCTGATCTGAGCGGATCGTTCACCACCCCATCCGACGATGTTCGCGTGATAAAGTGGATTGTCATCCCGGACAACATCAAGAGCCTGCTGTCGGATTACTTTGGTTTTAAGATCTGCCCTGCCGTGTAATGCAGGGTTGTCTCTTCGACTAGTCGCAGTGTCATTCCCAATATTCCAGACAACCTCATCACTCAGTCCATCGGTGCAACTGACCGAAAGCTCAATATAAGGATGCGGAATGAACGCATCAGGCTTCACGCGTCTCGTCGTTCGTGCATACCACTTGCTGAAGAAGATGAAGCGCGACAATCGTTCCAAATCTGCAACTTGCATTATCAAGCCTAGGGGTTGGTTCAAACGAGCACAGACGCGATAAGAGCCTTTAGCTCAGGCTCAAAGTTCCCATCAAGGGGGTGGGAACCAAACGTCTTTTTGAGGCCGTTAAGGCAGGCATAATGCACTTCGCCGTTGTCCGCCACGGCAACAGTGACCAAACGTCGGGCAGTAGCAGCCCACTCGAATGTGATTTCACCCGCCGAAGTAGCACTGATTTCAGGCAGCGGCAAATCGAAGGGTATGCTGCGAATGAAAGTTAGTGCGTATTCAAGCGCCTCGGGCTTCAGTGGGGAAGCCGCATAACCATCCCACCCACTTTTGGCACATTCCCGTGCCACTTCCATCAACGCTTCAATGCACTTGTGCCATTTATCTCCAAAAGTGAGAGAGCGTCGGAAATGTGCTGTGATCCCGCACAGAGTCTGCCGAATCTCATGTCCGACCTTACTTGCGGAACGCATGCGGTCCGCAGGCAAAATTAAACCGAGAGGTAGAGCGATTGCTGCGATCATTGGAATAATTTGATTCCCTTCTGGGTAAGACTACCAAAAAACAAGCGGTTTTTCAAGTTTCGCATTACTTCCCACCATTGGTTAACCGCCATGTCTGACACCCGTGTGCCTTGCGCATATACATCTACATCAAGTGCAACGACGATTTTGCTTGGGTCCGTACTGGGTTGACGAGCGAATATCCAGTTCGCATCTAAATTGGTATTCTCGTCGTGGAGGACTCCTTGGCTCATGAACCCAGTGGACGCAACGCCTGTCAAGTGAGGGCCTGGAACACTGACGGAAAAATATTCGGAAAGATCCAAGGTTGGAGTGTTAGCAAGCACCTCGATTAAATTGATATAACGTAGCGCCACTCGTGTGACCTGAGCCTGCGGAAATGCCTCCTGATATACAGTCCAAGCATGGACTGCTTTCCTGAATGCATCTTGCCAGTCTGTATAAGGCTTCAGTCGGTTAAAAGTGAAGCCGTCCCTGCGGCATTGCACCAATTCCACCCCATCGCCTGATAAAAATCGGTAGCCTGTTATTCCGTGATCACGTGTCCTGGATTCAGACATTTGGCCCTCTCCTTGATGGAACTCAAATTCCACAACTCGCTGTTCTTCCTTGCGCGGGTAGGTATTCATGAAATGGCTGTGCAAACCAGCTAAAGCACTCAGTTCAATACCCTTGGGAAAAATAACTTGAACATCAAAAATCGCCTCTACCACAGGAGGATGGAACAAATTAGGGAACTCGTTCATGGGAATTTAAAATCAAATCGCATGGTGACATATGCACCAAACGTTACAACCGATGTGGTTACGATGGAGCCTGTCCCAAAGGCGGGCGTTTTTCAATCGGGGCGCTTTTCGCGAGAAGTTTCTGAGATTTTCGAGCGGCATGAT
>JBDNIB010000786.1:0-7868 GCA_041688535.1 Prosthecobacter sp. | reverse complement strand
CTGCGCGTGAAGGTGAACGGCGTGGATGTCTTCAAACCCCAGACCGGCGAAGTCATCAGCAACGGCGCCGACGGCATCGCCTGCTGGTTCGTGGACACCGACTACAACGAAGAAAGCTTCTTCGTCCGCCACGCCTACTTCCTCGGCGCCAACGACCCCTACAACGCCCTGAAAACCACCCTGAAAGCCGAAATCGACCCCGAAGCCTGGGCCAGCCTGAACAGCGACACGTCACGCCCCTTTGAGAAACCGAAGCAAGGCAGGATCGCCGTGAAGGTGATCAACCACCTGGGGGATGAGGTGATGAAGGTGTTTAGGGTGTAGCAGATAAGGTGTCTGTAGCGTTTATAGCGAATACGGCCTTGAACTGCGGCTCCGTTGAAGCTCTAATGAGCCCCCGTTGAAGTATTCTGCCGTATCCGCCCACTTTCATCATCGCCAAGCTCCATCCATCCCATGCTCACCACACGTACCAACCGCCTGGACCCCTCAATGATTCCGGCCGACGAACTCGAACGGATGGTCAAACTGTTTGCCAGCCCCGGGCACATTTTAGTGACGGACAGTGAGGGTAGCCAAATGGAGATCCCGGAAGTGCTCTTCCAGCACTTCGCTCGGATCGTCCGCCTCATGTCGGAGCGTAAAGCGATCGTCATGCTACCAGAGGACGAGCTATTCACGACCCAGGCGGCTGCCAACTACCTCGGCATGTCACGCCAGTTTTTCGTCAACTTACTAGAGAACGGAGAGATCCCTTTTCATCGGGTGGGATCGCACCGGCGGGTGACCTTCAAAGACCTGCTGGAATATGAAAAGAAGCGTGACCGGAAGCGCCGTGAGTCGATGGACAGGCTGACGGATGAAGTCATCAAAGCTGGACTGTATTTTCCCGAGCCTGAGCCTGCCACAGAATCATGAGGGCGGATTTCAAAGTGGTGCTGGATGCCTGCGTGCTGGCCAACTACGGTGTGGCCAATCTGCTCTTGCTGTTGGCCGAAAAGCCACGCCTCTACCTGCCGCTTTGGAGTGAGGAGATACTGGCCGAGACCCGCAGGACACAGACTGGGAAGCTGCGCTGGGAAGAGCGAATCGCGGACAGCTTTCAAGCACGGATGCGCAGCGAGTTTCCTGAATCCCTGGTGACCGGATATGAGCACCTCATTGAACGATGCACTAACGATCCCAAGGACCGCCATGTGCTGGCCTGTGCCATACAGAGCAAGGCGGAAGTGATTCTGACCTTCAACCTCCGAGACTTCAAAGAAGAAGCTCTTTCTCCATGGCATATTGCTGCCACACACCCGCAGGATTACCTGTTGATGCTCTTTGAACTGGAGCCACTGCAAGTCATGCATCAACTCGGTGCGATTTCACAAAAACGGGGATTCACGGTGGAGGATCACCTGATCGATCTGGGAAGGTTCTTGCCCAATTTTGCCGCCCGTTTGCTAGATGAGCTGGAGAGCTGATCCATCATGGACTTCCGCATCGCCGTCACCTTCACCGACAGCCTCGCTCGCCTGACGGGCGACGAGCAGAAGGCTGTGAAGATCACGGTTTTTGATCTCCAAGCGAATCCGGCGAGTCCGGGCATGAGCTTTCACAAGCTGGTCAAGACGAAGGACAAAAACTTCTGGTCGGTGCGGGTGAGCGCGGACATCCGCATCATCGCGCACAAGACCATGGGCAGCCTGCTGCTGTGCTACGTGAACCACCACGACAAGGCCTATGACTGGGCCGAGCGTCGTAAGCTGGAGACACACCCGAAGACCGGTGCGGCGCAGCTCGTGGAGATACGCGAGACGGTGCAGGAAATTCTGGTGCCGCAGTATGTGCTGGAAGAGCCGAAGAAGGTGGTGGTGACCAAGAAGCCGCTCTTTGCTCACATCTCCGAGGATGAATTGCTCAGCTACGGCGTGCCGCTGGAGTGGCTCAAAGACGTGCAGCAAGCCACCGAGGAAAGCTATCTCGCCCTGGCCGATCATTTGCCCGCCGAAGCCGCCGAGGCACTGCTAGAGATCGCCACGGGAGGCAAGCCACGCAAGCCGGAGCCAGTCGAGCCGACCAGGAACCCCTTCGATCACCCGGATGCGCAGCGTCGCTTCCGCGTGATGACGAACGTGGAGGAACTGGAACGAGCACTGGAAGCACCGTGGGAGAAGTGGACGGTCTTCCTGCATCCCGAACAGAAGCAATGGGTGGCACGAGATTACTCCGGCCCTGCCCGCGTCTCCGGCTCCGCTGGCACCGGGAAGACGATCGTAGCGCTGCACCGTGCTGTGCATCTGGCGCGTGCCAATCCCGACGCGCGTGTGCTGCTGACGACCTTCTCCGACACGCTGGCGAATGCCTTGCGCACCAAGTTCCGCCATCTGCTCTGGAACGAGCCACGACTCGGTGAACGCATCGACATTCATTCTTTCAACGCCATCGGCCAACGCCTCTATAAGGGCAACATCGGCCCCGTGAAGCTGGCAAGCCATGAGGTCATTCGTGACCTCATCAGCGCCGCGTCCAAGGAGATCGGCGGGCACAAGTTCACGCTTCACTTCCTCTTTACCGAATGGGAGCAGATCGTGGATGCGTGGCAGCTCGCAAGCTGGGAGGACTATCGCAATGTGGCGCGACTGGGCCGCAAGACGCGACTCCCAGAAGCGCAGCGTGCCGTGCTGTGGTCCATCTTTGAGAAGGTGAAGGCGGGACTGACTCAAAAGAAGCTTATCACACTGGCTGCGATGTTTACCCAACTCGCAGATAGCATCAGGAAAACACAGAAGAGGCCCTTTGATTTTGTGGTGGTGGATGAGGCGCAGGATGTCGGAGTTCCCCATCTGCGCTTCTTTGCCGCCTTGGCAGGCGATTCACCCGATGGGCTTTTCTTTGCGGGTGATCTGGGGCAGAGAATATTCCAACTACCTTTCTCCTGGAAATCACTGGGCGTGGATGTGCGCGGACGCTCACGCACCCTGAGGGTCAACTACCGCACTTCCCACCAAATCCGCATGCAGGCCGACCGCCTGCTCGGCCCCGAAGTCTCCGACGTGGACGGCATCACCGAGAACCGTGCCGACACGATCTCCGTATTCAACGGCCCACCGCCGATCCTCCGCGTGTGCAAGGATGAAGCGGAGGAAGCAACGTCGGTCGCGCGATGGATGACGGAGCAGGCCAAGGCAGGCCTGCTGCCGCATGAGTTCGGCGTGTTTGTCCGCTCCGATGCGCAACTGGATCGTGCGCGAGCCGCTGTGAAGGAAGCTGGATTGCCATTCAAAGTTCTCGATGAACATGTCGAGACCGAGAGCGGCCATGTCTCCCTCAGCACCATGCACCTAGCCAAAGGGATGGAGTTCCGCGCCGTGGCCGTGATGGCCTGTGACGATGAAGTCATCCCCTTGCAGGAGCGCATCGAAACCGTGGGTGACGATGCCGATTTGCAGGAGGTCTATGAAACCGAGCGCCACCTGCTCTACGTGGCCTGCACACGAGCGCGGGATCATTTGCTGGTCACCAGCGTTGATCCCGCGTCGGAGTTCCTCGACGACTTGCGGGTTTGATCTCGGGGAAGTGTCACTGTCTTCATTCCCTGCCGCCCGCAGCCGTTGGAGCGGGTCGAGCGGGCGTTCGCCACTCTGGTCCCTTTTGCCCTCTTTCATTTTTTTTGGCTACAGGAAAGGTGAATGGGTTGAGTGTTTGCAAATTCACTGAGCGCCATTCTCAAATCACGAAGGCCCCAAGCAGTCGGGAACATCATGGATGACGTGACCGGTTGGCCTGAAATCTACCCCAGCGGCTGTGAACAAGTTTTAATACACCGCTTTGCGATGAAACAGGAAGCTTTCCAGCAGCAGCACGACGATCACGAGCCAGATCAATCGTTGCGGCCAGGTGCTGAAGGCGGAGGCGGTGATGATCGGGGCGGCAGGCAGTGACGATGATCCCGAATCGGCGGGTGGAGCGGGAAGATTCGTCTCGGCAGCTGAAATGAGCGCGCAGGCACCGCTGCGATCCTCGCCCGTCTCCCAGATTCCGATGCGGGTGAGCGTGAGCAGGCCGTTGGCGGGATCGTCGGCGACAGCGGTGAAGCCATCGCCATCCCACGCGTGCCACTGCACTAGACTGTCGGCATGCAGCATCTCGCCAGTGCGCAGCGTGCGGTGGTCGGCGAGGGCCTCGCTGTTTTCGGCGCACCAGTAGAGCGCGTTGCCAAGAATGAGCGGAAAGGACGGCAGCAGGGCGAGTTGTTCGGATTGCGCGGGTGAAAAAGCGGTAACTACGAGGCGCTGGCCGTCGGCCTCGCCGGCTGCGAGCACCGGCTCGTTGCCGGCAATCCACAGCGGCTCCAATGACACGGGCAGATCCAGCACGGTCGTCTGCGTGACGGCAATGCGACTGCTGCTGGCACGAAACAGCACCGGATGATCCGGCTGCACGGTGCGCACGCTGTCATGCGGGATGCTGCGGAGCTGGCGAGTGCGCAGCGGGCCGGAACTGCTCAACGGCGTCAGTGCGATCACCGGGCGATCCTTTGGCCAGTCTTTTGGCAGCCAATGTTCAAAGACATACACATCCGGCGGCTCCTGCGGCGGCCACGCGGCGGGATCACCCTTTTTCATTTCGATGCGCCCGGCTTCAATGAGCGATGAAAGGGCGAGTTCGGTGAAGGGATCGGGCTTCTCGGCGAAATAAGCGACCGTGAGCGGCTTCGTTTTTGGCAGCGGTGCGGCGAGACCGTCATCCCAGCCGAAACAATCTCCCGCCGTCTTCAAGCGCAGTTCCAAACGCTGCCCGCGCAATCCTTCGAGCGGCAAGATCAGCGCGGTGGATTCGCCGGGGGCGAGATCAAGCTCGCGCAGTTGGGCGATGCGACCGGCGATGGAGATTTCGAGCGAGGAAGTAGTCTTGCTCCGGTTGCTACCAGCCGCGCTGACTTTCACAAACGCCTCGTAGCGGTCACGCGCGAGCGGGCTGTGGCGGATTTGAAAGCCGGTGATGCCGACATTGAGCGGTTCCGGCAAGGCGGCGGGGATGAAATCTCGGTCGTCGTTGTTACCCGCAGTCGAATCGCTCGCCAGCCAGATGCGCGAACGTGCTTCGAGGTCTGCGAGACGTTGCGCTGCCTGCAACGCGGCCTCAGCTTTGCCCTCGATCGGCAGGGGCGCGAGTTCATCGAGCAGGCGCAGGCATTCGCGACGATTGCGACTGCGTGAAAGCAGCACACGCGGCCGGGAGTCGAAGGCGACGAGTGACAGCACCACCTGGTCCGGCAGCGAGCGGATGCGCTCCTTCACGCGCTGCTTCAATTCGTCCAGCCGTGTGCGGCCTTGGGCATCTTTGGCCGCCATCGACGCGGAACGATCCACCACAATGACGACCGCGCCGGGTGAGTCAGCCGAAATATTACTGCTGGGCCGGGCGAGCGCGAAGATGGCAAACAGCAGTACTAGCAGGGTGAGCAGCAGCGAGAGCCATTTTTTGATGCGCCGCAGCCAGGCCGACTCCTGATGCTCACGCGCGAGCGATTTGAAGAACAGCAGCGTCGAAACCGACACTCGCTTCGCCTGCCGACGAAACAGCCACAGCGCCAGCGGAATCAGCGCGAGCCAGGCTAGGTGCAGGTAGCTGGGATTCAGGAGGCGCATGCGTCATTTGCGCAACTCGTCTAGCGCCTGCTTCAAGTGGCCTTCCAGAACGTCCTTGCTCACGTAGGCCTCGCCGATTTTGCGGAGGAGGACGAAACGGACCTTGCCGTTTTCATATTTTTTGTCCATGCGGGCGATGCGCATGATCTCCTCGGTGTCGAGATCATCGGGCAGCCGCACTGGCAATTCGCAGAGCTTCAACAGCGCGACGATGCGCTCGTAGTCCTCGGCGGTGAGGTCGGAAATCTGGGAGGACAGCCAAGCGGCGGCGCGCAGGCCCATGCTGATGGCCTCGCCGTGCAAAAGGCGGCCATAACCGGCGGCGGCTTCGATCGCATGACCGAGGGTGTGGCCGAAATTGAGCAGCGCTCGGGTGCCGATGGTTTCGTACTCGTCGGCTTCGACGATCACAGCCTTGATGGCGATGTTGCGGCGGATGAGCGCCACGATGTCGCCCTTGCCTGCCGCGACGGCTTTGATCGCATCAAACATGGAGGCGTCGCGAATGGCGGCGTGTTTGATGATTTCGGCAAAGCCCTCGTTCCACTCGCGTTCCGGCAGGGAGCTGAGCGTGTCGAGATCGGCGATGACATGCACGGGCTGGTGAAAGCAGCCGACCATGTTTTTGGCGGCGGGTAGGTTCACGCCGGTCTTACCGCCGACGGAGCTGTCCACTTGCGAGAGCACAGTAGTGGGCACCTGGACATACGGAATGCCGCGCTGGTAGATCGCGGCGCAAAAACCCGCCAGATCGCCGATCACGCCGCCGCCGAGGGCGACGACGAAGCTTTTGCGATCTAGGCCGAAGCGCACCATCTCACCGAGCACGGATTCGCTCCAGGTGAGCGATTTGGACGACTCGCCGGCGGGCACGGTGATGAGGTGTGCCTCCTTGCCGACGGCACGCAGGCTTTGCAGCACGGTTTCGGCATAGAGCGGCCCGACATTGGAGTCGGTGACCACCGCGCACTTCATCCGATCAGGCAGTTTCTTATTCACTTCCTCACCCAGCGTCTTGAGCAGGTCACGCCCGACCTGCACCAGGTAGCTGCGTGGGCCTAGATTGACGAAAACGGGGCGGGTTGGCTGGACGGGCGGAGGCATGGAAAGAGGGCGGCAATGCGGGGGAGCAGGTACTCTGCCGTCGGAACGGAATCGAGGCAAATCGTTTGGAAGCAGCGTTCACGCCGAAACCAGGTGATCTGGCGCTTCGCGTAGCGCCGGGTGGCCTGCTGAATGGCGGCGATGGCGTCCGCCAGACTCATCCGCCCGGCCAGGTGCTCCCTCCCCTCCCGCAGGCCGATGGCTTTTTCAGCGGTGGACGAAAGCTCACCAAGGGCGGCCACCTCGGCGATCAAACCGGCGGCAAACATTTCAAGTGTGCGCTGATTGATGCGGTCGTAGAGCGCGGCACGATCCTGCTCCAGGATGATGCCGTTCACCTGCGGCTCGTTTTGAATGAAGGAGCGACGCAGTTCGGACTGCGGCTGGCCGCTGAGCAGGCAGATCTCCAGCGCACGCTCGACGTAGCGCGGATTGCGCAGATTGACCGTGGTGGCGGCTTCAGGATCGCGCTGGAGCAGCCAGGCAGTTTTTTTACCTGTGGTCAGATGCGCAAAGCGCTCACGCATGGCCGGTGAGGCCTGCGGCAAGGGCGAGAGTCCATGCGTCAGCGCCTTCAGATACAGACCTGAACCGCCGACGACGATGGGCGTGCGACCGCGCTTGGCAATGGCCGCGATCACCGGTGTGGCGAGAGCATGATAGCGCTGCGCGTCGCAGGATTCAGTGAGCGGCAGGACGCCGTAGAGGTGATGCGGCACGCGCTGCATGTCGGCGGCAGCAGGCTTCGCCGTGAGGATGTCCATGCCCGCATAGAGCTGAAAGGCGTCAGCATTGACGATCTCCCCGTCGATCTGCTCCGCCAAGGCGAGCGCCAGGGTCGATTTGCCAGATGCCGTCGGGCCAACGATGAAAAATGCGGCGGGAGACGGCATGCGCACAGTTTTATGCCACAGGGCGGCGGACTCAAGCCCCACATCGCTCACGCCCGTAAAGGCTCATTTCTTCGCGCGTCGCAACACACTCGGCTCCGACCAGTGCCAGAACTGCGGTTCCAGCAGCCTGGTGTAGTTGGCGGGATCGGAGTCCAGATGGTTTTGCGGATCTTTTTTGATGCGCTTGGTACTGCCTTTGAGCTGGCCGGATTTGATCGCGGCCTCGACGGCG
>JBDNIB010000785.1:0-5144 GCA_041688535.1 Prosthecobacter sp. | reverse complement strand
TCTCATCAAGCGGCGTGACTGCGGGTAGGGTGAGTGTGAGGGTCTTCTCGGCGTCGGCAGTTAGGGCGACAGCGCTGTGAAAGCCGTTGGTGCCGCCGGTGTGCGGCGCTACCGGCAGGCCGAGCGGCGTGATCATGTCGATAAGGTTCACGCGGGTCCAGGCTCGTGGTGCGTTGCGAGTGCTGGAACTCGAGACGGTGGCGTCGAGTGCGAGATTGCGAGCGCCGGAGAGCACGAGGATTTCCGCCAGTGCGAGGATTTCTGGCCCATCGACCGACCATGGGTCGGTGGCGGTGAAGCGCACGCGTTTGATTGTTAGCGGCTCAAAACTTGCAACGACGGGAAAGCAGCCGGGGTTGGGGAAATCCTCCGCCGTCCGGTCGATGACGACGTGTGCGTGGTCTTGAGCGTCGAAGATTTCCAGTTTGAAGCGCACGGGGAAGCCGTAACCAGCGACGACCGCGTTCGCACCCTTCGCCAGCGGTGGCACGAGCACGATGCTGTCTGCCAGCGTGGCCTCTTTGAATGACAGCTCCATCCAGCGCACATCTTCCTCGGTGGTGTAGCCGGTTTTGAGGCCGATGCGGAGGCAGCTGTTGATGAGCATAAGCTCGGGCAGTACGGCGAGCTTTTGCTCATGAGAAGCGATCTGCTGATCCAGCGCATGAACTTCATTCCACGACCAGAACGCCAGCCGCTCCACCCAGCGCGAGTCCGCGCCATGGGCGAGCGTGGCGCAGGTGAGGAGTGGGAGGAGGCATTTCATAAACTGCTTGAAAGTAGCCTGCGGCGTCTTGCTGTCGCATCACCTATTTTGGTGAGATGCAAGAAACGGCGGGTGGCACACCGTGTGAATCATCGAAGAACACCTATCGAACCATGAGCATGCTCCAAAAACTGATTCCATTACTTCTTCTGCTAGGCGGAATATCTCCTTTGTTCGCACAGGACGAGAAGAAACCGGAAACGATCCCATTTGTGATCCCACCGGATGCAAACGGAATGAAGACCATAATCGCCGCTCCAGAGAAGCTGCGGGCGATCAAAGTGGGCATTTACCTTGGTCCGGGTTCACCACAACACGGCGTGGATAACGTCACGAAGGTGCTCAAACCCTTTTCGCAGGTGGCAGTGGTCGTCTTGAGTGAACATGAGGTCGGAAGCGCCAATTTGAGCGAATACGACGTGCTGGTGTTTCCAGGCGGATCGGGTTCGGGGCAGTCGAAAGGAATCGGCGAAGCCGGATTGAAGAATGTACGTGATTTTGTGAGCAACGGTGGTGGCTATGTGGGTATCTGCGGCGGGGCCTATCTCGCTTGTTCAAATTTCAGTTGGGGGCTTGGCATTTTGAATGCCGGAACTGTTTCCAGTAAATGGCGGCGTGGGCAGGCCATGCTGGACTTGGAACTCACCCAAGACGGACCGGCCTTGCTCGGCGACGTGAAAGGCGCTTTCAAGGTGCGTTATCACAACGGCCCCATTCTCAAGCCAGCGGAGCGCACGGATATTCCTGCCTACACGGCTGTCACGCTTTTTAAAACGGAGGTCGCAGAGAACGGGACGCCAGAGGGCGTGCAGGTCAATTCACCGGCGCATGTGATCGCTCCGTTTGGCAAGGGCCGTGTGTTCATCTCCAGCCCGCATCCTGAGAACACGCCGGGGCTTGAGAACTTCATCCCGCGTGGTGTCTTCTGGGCGGCGGGTGGGAAAGCTGCGAACACAGTGCCAAAGACTCCATTCGTGGTCCCGCCCGATGTGAACGGGATGAAGTCGATCATTGCGCCACCAGAGCAGACGCGCCCGCTGAAGGTGGGTATTTATTCCGGCCCCGGTGCGCCGAAGAGCAGTGTGGATGCTGTGATCCAAGTGCTGAAACCTTTCAGCGAGGTGACGGCGGTCACACTGACAGGCGCGGAAGTGGGCACGCTGAATCTGAGTGCTTACGATGTGCTGGTGTTTCCCGGTGGCACAGGTGGCGGCCAGTCCAAGGGCATCGGCGAAGCAGGATTGAAGAACGTGCGCGAGTATGTGCGCAATGGCGGCGGCTATGTGGGCATCTGCGCGGGAGCTTATCTCGCATGCTCGAATTTTAGCTGGGGGCTTGGCATTCTGAATGCGGGCACGGTTTCCAGCAAATGGCAGCGCGGGCAGGCGATCCTCGAACTGGAGACTACCAGCGATGCGAAGCCAGTGCTGGGTGAGGTGAAGGACGTTTTCAAAGTGCGCTACAACAACGGCCCTATCCTCAAGCCGTGGACGCGCACGGACATCCCCGCCTACACGACTCTGGCGGTCTTTCGCACCGAGGTGGCGAAGAATGGCTCGCCGGAGGGCGTGCAGGTGAATTCGCCGTCACATGCGATTGCCTCGTTTGGCAAAGGGCGGGTGTTTGTCTCCAGCCCGCATCCTGAAGGCACGCCAGGTCTGGAGAACTTCATCCCGCGCGGCATTTTCTGGGCGGCAGGTGACAAACCTAAAAGCACACTGCCATGATGTTTCGCATTTTTGTTTGCCTCATGGCACTGACTGGCGTGTTGCAGGCGCAGAAAGACTACAAGTCGCCCTACAGAGTGGAATTCTCCTTCAAAGAAGAGGAACTCATCGGCGATCTGCTCAAGGGGCCGCGTTCTGATTGGAAAGACTCAGCCACCGTCTCGTTTCGCGACTGGTACAATCCCGCGAATCAGGCCCGCTGGGGCTATCGTGGCCCCGGTGCGAAGCATTTCAATCCACCGTCTGGTCTTGCCTCGAAAAGCTCTCAGTGGTCACGCGAGCGTGTGATCGCTACTGGCATGCGTTTCATCGGCTACAGTTATCAGCATCATCATGTGCCGGACTGGGACCCTCCCGCCGATTGGCCGCGTGATGCCGAACAGAAGACCCAGCCAGGCAAGGGGCTGGATTGCAGTAACTTCACCGCTTTTGTTTACAATCTCGCGCTCGGCATCAAGCCGACGGGTGATGTGAAAATGCAGGCGGCGATGACCGAATCACCCGGCCCAGGATCGAACCGCACGCTGCCGGTGAAGCGCGTCGAGCTGCCAAAGTCCTTCGATGAATTTGAGAGCACGCTGCTCACCGGTGATCTGCTTTATGTGAAGAACACGAGCGGAAATCTCTCCCATGTCGTGCTCTGGGTCGGCAAGATCGGCAAGTCGCCGGATGCCACTCCGCTGATTCTCGACAGTACCGGCGGGGGTAACTACGACGTCAACCGCAACGAAATCCCCGATGGCATTCATCTCCGCGCCTTCACACCGCGTTCATGGTATTTTAAGCAGGCCAGCCATGTGCTGCGCATCATCCCTGAGGACAAGCCAAAGTCATGAAAGGCACCTGCCAGCTTCTGTGCTTCGTCATTTGCTCGTCCGCGTTCGCGAAGGACGCTGAGCTTTCTGCGGCAGGAGATCGTGGGCATTTCATCTCGATCCTGGAGAAGAGCTTCCGTGTTTGGGATGATGACGCGGATGGGGTTCTTTCTGCGGGCGAGATCAATGGCCTCGTCGAGCGTGAAGACATTCAGGGAGAAGCAGCGGCTGCCGTCGCCGCGCTGAAACGCGCGGCGCGCCTGAGCAAAATCAAGCTGCCCAGCTTCACGCTGGCTCATCTCAAAGAACTCGCCATGAACAAGCTGCAGACAGGCTGGCCCGACCTGCCTGCCATGTTTGCTGGCAGCCTGAAGCGCATCCGCACAGCAAGCCGCACTTTGTTTTCAGAGGCAGGCCCGAGGCTGGAAACGATCCACCAGGGGCGCATGGGGAACTGCTTCTCACTCGCTCCACTTGGTGCCATGGCCAGCCTGAGACCCGCATACATTTCCAGCCAGATGATCCGTGAACTGCCGGATGGTCGTTACGAGGTGCGGCTCGGCGGTACGAAGGTCGTGGTCACACGACCCACCGATGCCGAGGTCGCAATGGGCGCAGGGAATGAAGAAGGCGGTCTGTGGGTGAACGTTTATGAAAAGGCCGCCGGCGTTGCGCATAATGAAAAGAAGCCCGCCGACAAACGCGATGCCACGGGGCTGGACGCGCTGAACCGCGGCGGCAGCGCAGGTACACAGCTCGCCTTCATCACCGGGCATGAAATGGTCCGCGTTTCGTGCAAGTTCGCGAAGGAGAAATTCCTGCCGCCTGAGGAACACGAGAAGCACATGAACGAGCTGCGCACCGCGCTGATTTCTGCCACACTGGAGAAGCGGCTGATGACTTGCGGCACGCTGAAGACCCACATCCCCGGCATTACCCCGAACCATGCCTATGCCATCCTCGGCTACGATGAAGCCAGCGACATCATCCGCGTATGGAATCCGCATGGTGACAATCGTGAGGTGAAAGGTGAGCCTGGGCTGGAGAATGGTTATCCGATGAGCGATGGCATCTTTCAGATGCCGCTGAGTGTGTTTGTCCAGGAGTTTGCCGGCACAGCCTATGAGATCGCGCCCAAAGCCTGAATTCATGATCCGACTGCTTTGTCTTCTCTCACTGCTGGTTTGCTGCGGGGTTTCAGCCGCTGACCTCGTACCTGGCAACAGTGTCTATGGGCAGCACAATTTTATTGAATACACCCCCGGTGACCTGCCGCTGGTCATCGCGGCTCCGCATGGCGGGCGATTAACGCCGGACGAGATCCCGAATCGCACGAACGGCGTCACCGACATGGATGCCAACACCCAAGAACTCGCGCGCACCCTGGTCGCCGTGATTCACGCTGAAACTGGGCGTCACATGCATCTCATCGTCTGCCGCCTGCACCGCAGCAAGCTGGATGCCAACCGCGATCTCACCGAGGCTGCTCAAGGCAGCGAAATCGCGGCGCAGGCATGGAAAGAACATCATGATTTCATCGACCAAGCATGTGATGCAGCAGTGAAGCAGTTTGGCGTGGCCTTTCTGATCGACCTGCATGGTCATGGGCATGCCGATCCGCGTGTAGAGCTGGGTTATCTCCATGGCGCGCTGGATCTCGCGGATTGTGACGAGGCCTTGAACGAATCCAACTATGTCAACGCCAGCAGCCTGCGCTGGATCGTGGAACGCAGCCAGTTGAGCCACACCGAGCTGCTACGTGGGCCACAAAGTCTCGGCGCACTGTTGGAGGCCAAAGGATACCCCGCCACACCAAGCCCACGCATGCCCGTGCCC
>JBDNIB010000784.1:0-3381 GCA_041688535.1 Prosthecobacter sp. | reverse complement strand
TGGAGCAGCCCGGAGGCTACGGCAAGAGCTACCACCGCACCTTCCATGATTCGTGCAAGGTGCGTGTGGCGCTCTTCGATGACGGCAAAAAACGCGCAGTCGTGATCGGCCTCGATTCGCTGGTGGTGCCGCGTCAGGTCGTGCTGGATGCCCGTGCGCAGATCGAGAAGGCCACTGGCATCACGGGCGATGCGGTGCTCGTCTGCGCCTCGCATTCCCACAGTTCCGGGCCGGTGGGAATGGTCATGCCGGGCGAGTTCGATGCCGCGTCCGACCGCGTGAAGAAGCTGGCGTATGAAGAATCCTCCTGCGCGGATGCGGGCTACCTGCTGCGAGTCACCCACGAGATTGTGGCCGGTGTCATCGCCGCAGATCGTGGCAAAGTGCCGGTGCAGATCGGCGTGGGCTTCGGCCATGAGGACAAGGTGGCCTTCAACCGCCGCCTGCGCATGAAAAACGGCCAGAGCTGGAGCCACCCGCGTCCAGGCAACCCGGACATCCTCGAATACGCCGGGCCGATTGACCCGCAGGTCGGTGTCATCGGTGCCTGGGACATGCAAGGGCAGCTTGTCGGCGTGGTAGTCAATTACGCCTGCCATGCGACGACCAATCCCGGCGGCATCTCGGCGAACTGGATTCAGTATCTCGAAAAAACCATCCAGGGAGGTCTGGGCACGCATGCCCCGATTGTTTTCATGCAGGGTGCTTGCGGCGACATCACGCAGGTGGACAACCTCGCGCCCTATCAGGCTCCCAAAGGCGAGGAATGGAGCCAGTTCGTTGGCGGCCGTGTCGGTGCCGAGGCGATACGCGTGCTGCTCTCCATGCCCAAGATCACGGCGGCTCCCGTCGAGACGCGGCAGGAAGTTTTGCAGATCAAACGCCGTGCGCCTTCCCCAAAACGTGTTGCCGATAGTCTCGCCATCGTCTCGCAGCCAAAACCCAGCGGCGACACCACCGACTGGTTGTTTGCCAAGGAAATTGTGATGCTCGACTTCCTCAACCAGACCACGCCGCTCGTCGATTGTGAGGTGCAGTGCGTCAAAATCGGCCCTGCGTGCTTCGTTTCGAATCCTGCCGAGTACTTCGTGCAATACGGCCTCGACATCAAACAAGGCAGCAAACACGCCTTCACCTTCCCCTGCGAGCTTTCCAACGGCATCGTCGGCTATCTGCCCACCTAGGAAGCGTTTGGCCGGCATGGTGGCGGCTATGAGACCCGCCTCACGTCCTACTCCAACCTCGAAATCACCGCTGGCACCCAGATGGCAAACAAAGGCATCGAACTCGCCAACCAGATGCAGCCCGAGCCGAAGCCCACGCCGCCGAAAGCTCCGCTCTTCAGCGCGCCCTGGACTTACGGCAACGTGCCGCCGGAGCTGGAGTGAGCTGTTTGCGGCGTCAGGATGATGTAGGTTGGGCGTGTGCGGCGTTGTGGGTATCCGCGAAACTGTCTGATTCACGCCGCCGCATCGCCCGACGCTTGGCGGCGTGTTGACACAACGAGCACCCAAACCGACGGGCGGGCTGTCGCCATACCCGTCCTACATTTGGGCTCGGTCTCATTCCGGTGCCCCCACCAGAGTGAACGGCAGCGGTTCTCTGTTTGCAGTCCAGTCCTCCACGTGTCAGAACACTACACGCCATGACACCCGCAGAACTCCTCGCCGCCCTGAACTGGCGCTACGCCACGAAGCTCTTCGATGCCACAAAGAAGATCCCCGCCGACACTTGGGCCGCGCTGGAGGAGTCACTGGTGCTCACGCCCTCCAGTTATGGCCTGCAGCCGTGGAAGTTTCTCGTCATTCAGAGCCAGGAGCTGCGTCAGCAACTCCTGCCCCACACCTGGCGGCAGCGGCAGGTCGTGGACTGCTCCCACCTACTCGTCATGACCGTGAAAAAAGCCTACGCGCTGGAGGATGCGGATGCCTTCATTGCCCGCATGGTCGAAGTGCGTGGCGGCAGCGCAGACGCGCTCGTCGGCTTCCGCGAGATGATCGCTGGCACCCATCAGAGCGGCTACATGACCAAGGACTGGGCCAAGATGCAGGCCTATCTAGCGCTCGGCCAGTTCATGGCCGCCTGTGCCTTGCTAGGCATCGACGCCTGCCCCATGGAAGGCTTCGTCGTGGACCAATACGACGAGATTCTCGGTCTTGATGCCCAGGGACTCACCACCGCTGTCCTCTGCCCCGTTGGCTATCGTCACCCTGATGATCGTTACGCCGGGCTGCCCAAGGTGCGCTTCCAGAACAGCGATGTGATTGAGCACCGCTGAGACAGCCATCAAGAACAGCCCTCAGTGCTTAGCAACGAATTGGACAAGATGCGGATTCGCGCTCGGATCAAGCCACGCGAGAACCGAACGCAGATCAGCCTCACTCATTGCGGTGCAGCCCGAGGTTGGAATGCTCGCACCCTGCCAGATGTGCAGGAAGATGCAGGAACCGACCCCCGATAAATTCTGCGGATTGTGCGCGATGACAGCACCCAGTTGATAGCAGCCGCTGCTGGGAATCATCGTTTCAGGACCACTCCAGTCGCGGGTCACCTCACGATCATCAACGATCTGGTTGTAGTGTCGTGATCGCACGTCATCGACGCCCCAATGATGCGAGGTACAATACGTGTAAGGCAACTTGATCCCATCTGGCTTTGATTCAGCGCCGAATGCCTGAGTGATGCGAAAAATGCCAGCCGGAGCACAGCCATCCCCTTCCCGTTTGATTCTAAAACCGGTGGGCCCAGGCAGAGCAATGTCGCCATGCCCCCACGCCATGCCATGGCGACCGATTTGGACCGGGATGACCGCGCTGGCAGTCTGCCACCCATTCGCGGCAGTCCGCGTGAGCATGCGAAGTTCCGCTGCGGTCGCCCGATCGTCTGCCGCAGTGACGTAGAGCAGCTGCTGGCAACTCTGCGGCAGCACAGCGGGGATGTTTAACGGCAGCGCTACGGGATCTGGCATGCGCGCACAGGACGCGAGCATGAGGAGCAGGACAAGGAGACGATGCATGCAGAGCCGGGTGAAAATGAAAACGCCGCAGAGGTTTGAAGCTCTGCGGCGTTGTGGGAGTCATGGGAACCGCACACGGAGTGTGCGGACCACTTTGTCTTACCAGCCGTGGGCGTCGCGGACTTTGATCATCGCGCCGAGGATCTTGTTCCAGGTGTCCGGCGTTTCGAGCACCGCATTCGGGAACATGCAGCCGTCCCAGCAGATGTGCTTGATGCCACGCGCAGCGGCGTCTTTGAGCCAATAACCGGCAGCCTTGGTGATGTCGAGCTTGCCGTTTGGATCGTCAGCCTGGCAGTGCTTGCCGGTTTTGTCGTGCGCCCCAGCGCCATGCACCGTGCCGTCGTTCTGCGCGACGTGGAAGT
>JBDNIB010000783.1:0-3553 GCA_041688535.1 Prosthecobacter sp. | reverse complement strand
TGCTGCCGACGACATGCAGTTGGGTGACGCTGCCGTGGCCGAGTTCTTTTTCCATCAGGGACTGGGGAATGACGCCGATGACTTCGCCCCCGGCGGCGAGCGCAGCGTCGGCCAGGGTGCCCATGAGGCCGACATTGCCGCCGCCATAGACGACACCGATGCCCTGACGTGCCAGAAAATCCCCCAGCGCGAGCGTGGCGCCCCGGTGGGCGGGTTCGCGGCCGGGATTCGAGCCGCAATACACGGCGATGCGTCGGAGGGAGTTCATGTGAGGAACAGAAAGCGCGAGGCGGTGGCTTTGAAAACCACAATCCTGCAAAATCATGTCATCGTGCTTGCGTAGCACTACCTGTCTTCAATAGCATGTCCGCCATGACCTCCCATTCCTCTTCTTTGAGCCGTCGTTCCTTCCTAGCCGCCAGCGCGTCGTCGCTGGCCGGCTGTTCTCTGCTGCCGTCCATTGGCAAAGGCAACTGGATCGACGCGCATGTGCATGTGTGGACGACGGATGTCGTGCAATACCCGCTGGCACGTGGTTATGCCGTCAGTGACATGCGCCCGCCAAGCTTCACCCCGGAGCAGCTCTTCGCGCACTGCAAACCCGAGGGCGTGAACCGCATCGTGCTGATCCAGATGAGCTATTATCAATATGACAACAGCTACATGCTCGACGTGATGCGCACGCATCCGGGCGTCTTCTCCGGCGTGGCGATCGTCGATGAGCATGCGCCGGATGTGGCTCTTACCATGACGAAGCTAGTTGAGCACGGCGTGCGCGGTTTTCGCATCAATGCGGGCAAGGAAAAAAACTTGTCCGAATGGATCGGCTCGCCTGGCATGGCCACGCTGTGGAAGACGGCGGCTGAATTGAAGGTGAGCGTGTGTCCGCTGATCAATCCTGACACGCTGCCGCTGATCGACAAGATGTGTGAGTGGTATCCTGACACGAGTGTGGTGATTGACCACTTTGCCCGCATCGGCATGGCGGGTGGATTCAAAGGAGGAGACATCCAAAACCTGCTGCGGCTCGCACGCCATGCGAAAACCCATGTGAAAGCCTCTGCCTTCTATGCCCTGGGGGCGAAAAAAGCACCCTACACCGACATGGGACCGCTGATCCGGCAGGTGCGGGACGCATTCGGGCCGCAACGCATCATGTGGGCTAGCGATTGTCCTTTCCAGGTCGATCCCGGCCACAACTACCACGACTCCATCGCGCTGATCCGTGACCGCCTCGATTTTCTCAGTGAGCAGGACAAGGCATGGATGCTGCGTGACACGGCGGAGAAGGTGTTTTTCTCCTCGGCGAACATTTGAGGCACAAAAAAGCCCCGGCAGGCGTGCTGCCGGGGCTTTGAAGAGGGTGGTGGAAATCAGGCGGGGACTTCGGTACCTTTGTGACCGAGCTGCTTCACCGCGAGGTTGAGCTGATCGTATTCGATCGGTTTCTTGATCACTGTCACCGGGCCGTGGGAGAGGATGCGGCTGAGGATTTCGCTGTCTGGGTAGCCGGTGATCACGACGATGGGGAGGTCTGGGTAGAGCGCCTTGAGCTGGGAATAGACTTCGTCTCCAGGCACGTCCGGCAGCTTGAGATCGAGGAACACGAAATCGAACTTCTGCTTTTTCGCCATCGCGATGGCTTCGGCACCGGTGCCAACCACCAGACGACCAAAACCAGCCTTCTTGAGGAACTGCTTGAAGAGCGCCTGCAGGGCAGGGTCATCGTCCACCACCATGACGGTGGGCTGACCGGCATCTTCCTCTTTGCGCAGGATATCGCGATCCAGCAGGCTGCGCTTGATGCGCCAGCGGCCGCCGATTTGCACCGCAGGCAATTGGCCACGTTGCACGAGGTAATAGACAGTAGGGAGAGGAATGCGGAGGTACTCCGCAGTCTCTTTGACTGTCATGAGTTCGGGTAGTGCTGGATCGGCCATAAGGGGGTGTTGTGTGAGTCTAGCTGTCTAAAATGGAGGTTTCGAAAATGGGAGATGAGTCGCAATCAGCAGTTATTCATGATACTCAATTATAATTACCATTATTACAAGGTGTTTCTTCGTGGTGGGGTAAATGATCGGTGGCTGATAATTGGTAGAATTGCGAATTAGAGTCACAAATGCAAACCAAAAGTTAGTATTATCAGAAAAACTTCGGTAATCCTGACTAGTTTCATACAAATGTCATCAGTCCAGAACGCAGAGAATAAGGCGGGTCGAATAGAATCAGTCCATACAACCGGGTAAATCTGTCATGGCTGTTACGCGAACTCACTGCAATGGCAATACAGAGCCGCTGAACGGCGGTTGTCACGACTTCGGTGTTGCAGGTTGGTGTTAGCAATTTGCCAAGCCGCATCGCTGCATCTAGATGCTTGCCTCTATGTCCGATGCCATTCCCAACGTCCTTGCTGAACGCTACGCCACCGCCTCCATGCGCGCCCTTTGGTCCCCCGAGGGAAAAGTCAGGTTAGAGCGTGATTACTGGATCGCGGTGCTAAAAGGTCAGCGCGATCTGGGCATTGGGGTGCCGGATGGCGTCATTGAAGCCTACGAGAAGGTCAAAGACCAAGTCGATGTGGCCGCGATCATGCAGCGCGAGCGGATCACTCGGCATGATGTGAAGGCGCGGATCGAGGAGTTTTGCGACCTCGCCGGTCATGAGCACCTGCACAAGGGCATGACCAGCCGGGATCTGACGGAGAATGTGGAGCAGCTCCAGGTCTTCCGTTCGCTGCTGGAAATTCGCGCCAAAAGCGTCGCCGCGTTGGCTGGAATCGCCCGTCGAGCCGCCGAAACCCGTGATGTGCCGCTGACCGCCCGTACGCACAATGTCGCCGCCCAGGTGACGACTTTTGGCAAGCGGCTGGCGATGTTTGGCGAGGAAATGCTTCTCGCGTTCGGCGATTTGCAGCACCTCATTGCCACCTACCCGGCTCGTGGTCTCAAAGGGGCCGTTGGCACCCGTCTCGATCAAATCACCCTCTTTAACGGCGACACCAAGAAGGCTGCGGAGCTCGAAAACAGCATTTTGCATCATTTGGGCATGCCGACGGCCTTCAATGCCGTCGGGCAGGTCTATCCGCGCAGTCTGGATATGCAGGTCGTGGCCTCGCTGTGCCAACTCGCCAGCGGGCCGTCCAGCTTTGCCCGCACCCTGCGCCTCATGGCGGGGCAGGAACTCGCTAGCGAAGGCTTTGCCAAAGGCCAGGTTGGCTCCTCCGCCATGCCGCACAAGATGAACAGTCGTTCCTGCGAGCGCATCAATGGCCTACACGTCATTCTCAAAGGTTATCTCACCATGGCGGCCGGTCTCGCGGGCGATCAGTGGAATGAGGGGGACGTGTCATGTTCCGTCGTGCGTCGTGTGATGCTGCCGGACGCCTTCCTGGCCATGGATGGCCAGTTGGAGACCCTGCTCACCATGCTGAACCAGATGAAAGTCTTAGAGGCTGTCGTGGAGCGGGAACTCATGCGCTATCTGCCCTTCCTGCTGACCACCACGGTCATGATGGAGGCGGTCAAAAAGGGCGCCGGCCGCGAAACCGCCCATG
>JBDNIB010000782.1:0-4046 GCA_041688535.1 Prosthecobacter sp. | reverse complement strand
GGTGGTCGTTTAAGTTGGAGGGACTCACCGTGGGAGAAGATTTCACGCTGGAGGTGCAGGCACAGACGCAGCCGTATCGCGGCAAGACCGTGCTCGCGGCAACGTGGTGCCAGCCGAAGCAGGCGTGGTTAAGCAGCGATGGCGCAACGTGGCAGGCGTCGGAGAAAGGCACGCTCACGGTGGACAAGGTCATGGTTTACACGATCAAGGCCGAAGCCGCAGCGATGGCGTTGGCCTGGGGACCGCCGTTTGTACCGTCAGACGCGGACAAATTGCTCGCCGACATCGCCGCGAAGCTGCCGGAGGCGAAACGCTTTGAACTGTCGAAGACGCGCGGTGGCAGGCCGGTGCATGGCATCCGCATCGGCGATGAAAACGCTCCGCATCAGGTGTGGGTCGGCGCACGTCAGCATGCGTGGGAAGCGGGCGGCAGCCAGGTGGGCCGAGGTTTCATCACCTGGTATGCGAGCGATGAGGCGAAGGACATCCGCACGAAAACCTGCCTGCATTTCATCCCGATCATGGACGTGGACAACGCCGCGCTCGGCGCTGGTGGCAAAGACGCGACACCGCGTGATCACAACCGCGATTGGGCCGACGAGCCGGTCTATCCCGAGGTTGCCGCCGCGCAGCGCATGATGCGTGACATCCAGGCGAAGCACGGCCTTGATGTCTTCATTGATCTGCATAATCCCGGCCACGACGATCCGGTCTTTTTCTTCGGGCCCTTCGGCTTTGAGCGCATGACCGGCCAGCAGCAGCGCAATTACCAGCGCTGGATTGATCTCGCGGCGGCAAACATCACCGAGCCACTCAAGGTGACGCCGAAATACCGTTTCGCGACGTATGTGACGACCGACGAAGAACGCGGTCGCATGAGCAGCGGCTGGGTGCGTGCGAACGCGGGCGATTACACGATCTCCGTGACGCTGGAGACCCTGTGGAACAGCCCGCGCATGTCCGTGGAAGGCTACGGCAAGGTCGGCGCGGGTCTGGGCCGCACGCTGGCGGCGTATCTCGACGAAAATCCACGACGGGAGCCGTGATTTGCCATTCGTCTGCGTGACGATGGCGACCAGGCTGTTCAGCCAATAATTTCGTTCAAACCCTCAATGAGTTGTTCCAGCTCGTCCACATGCGCCCGGCCAATTTTGCTTCCTAGGCGGTCAACGGAGAGAACGCGAATCTGGCTGATCTTGGCCCACGATTCTTTGGGCAGTTTGGTCTTGTTCAATTCCAGGGTCAGGGGAAACCCGGCGCGTGGCTCCTGGCTGGTCAGAGCGATGGCGATGATAGTGCCAGAACGCTCATTGAAGATGGACTGACTGATGACGAGCACCGGCCTGCGACCGCTTTGCTCATTGCCGCGTGTCGGATCGAGATCGGCCCAGACGATGTCGCCTCTCAGTATTTTGGCCATGATTTGCTGTCCTCGGCGATGCCAAGCTCCGCCCATTCTTTTTCCTCCTTCGGATCAAGCTTGGCGCACTCGAGCCCAAGACGGCTCACTCCCAGCTCGCCGATCTTGTCGGCAACTGCAGTCTGAATGGCATGGCTGCGGCTTTTGAAGCGACGACCGCGCACCAACGCATCCACTTGGCGCAGCAGGCGCGGGTCCAGGGTGATGGCGATCTTGGCAGCGGTCATACCCAGAGTCATACTTATGGACAGACGCCTGTCAATCCACCCGGCTCATGGAGCCGGGCTGAAAATGACCGGCAGAATCAAACGCGAGGCCGTCACGCCGCCGTGATGGATGGTTTGGGTGGCGGTTTCGAGTGTGATGTCCGCATTCGGATCAGCAGCGGTGTTGTGATGGCGGTCGTAATTGGGAAAATCGCTACTGGTGATGTCGAGGCGGATGCGGTGGCCGGGTTGGAACTGGTTGGCGGTGGGGCGCAGCTTGATGCGGTATTCGATGATCGCGCCCGGAGTGATGAGCTGGGGCTGATCGAGACCATTGCGATAACGCGCGCGCACCATGCCGGAGGCGATGTCGCGATTCGTGCCATCGGGAGCGACATCAATGAGACGGGCGAAAAAATCGGTGTCGGGGGCGCTGGAGGCGGCGTGCAGGATGACTTCGGGATAGCCGGTGACTTCCATCGCGGCGTTGAGTGGCGCGGTTTGATAAACGAGGATGTCCTGGCGTTTGGCGACGGGTGCCTGATCGGCAGGCAGCGTGAACAGTGCCGCGCTCCAGAGCGTGGGCGCTGGATCATGCGGATCGTAGCGATAGCTGTCGTGCGCGGCGGCGGGTGCGGCGGCGAGCAGCGTGCCATCACCAGCGGGTGTGTTGGCATGACCGGCGCTGTGCAGATAGATCGTGTGCGATCTGGCACGGGCGGGCGGCCATTCTTGCTCGTCGCGCCACTGGTCCGCACCCATGACGAAGATGCGCACAGGGGCGTCGGTGCTCACGCCGTTGGGTTTGCCTTTTAGCCAGTGGTCGAACCAGCGGATTTCTGTCTGCGCGATGTTCAATGCGGCGGCCTTGCCGAAATCCACGCCACCGACCTTGCTGGCTCCGCGTCCGGCATGACTCCACGGACCGATGATGAGGCGCTGGCCGTTGCGGGCGGTTGCCGTTTTGCCCACACGACGCATGGCCTGATGCAACTCAATGCCGTCGTTGCAGTGATCGAACCAGCCGACGATGTCGAGGTTTGGCACGCCGATTTTGGGACAACCTTCGAGCAACTGCCACGGATCACGATGCGGCGCACGCAGCCACTCGTTCATAGGCTGCGTTTCATCTTCAAACACGTTCTTGGGCAGGTCGAACCACGGCAGGAAATGCAGCAGGCGGTCGCCCTCGCCGTCTTTCCACAGCCTGGATGCCTCGGTCTTCGAGGTGGTGCCTGGAGCGCCGGATTTGAGCCGCATGTCCGGTGACATGCCGCAGTAAAACCAGTTCAGCCGCCGTCCTGGCCGGATGGTGCCCGGACCTTCGAGCTGTGTGAGGCGTGGTGGGATGGAGCACGCGGCCATCGCCACGAGTGACGGCGGACGCAGCGGGGCGAGCCGCCACTGCAGGAAGGCGTTGTACGATGCGCCGAAGGTGCCCACCTTGCCATTCGAGCCAGGTAGTTTCGCGGCCCACTCGACGGTGTCGTAACCATCCGCCGCGTCATGCGTGTCGTAGCGGTAAAACGACTCCCACTCGCCATCCGAGGCATAACGTCCGCGCGCATCCTGCCGCACCACGATGTAGCCCGCCTTCAGATACGCCTCCGGCTTCTGCCCGTCCTTGTTGTAAGGCGTGCGCAGCACCAGCACCGGATGCGGCCCCGGCTCCGCTGGCCGGAAGACATCCGCACGCAAGATGACGCCATCGCGCATCGGCACTGCCACATTGAGTTCTGCTGCCGGAGTTTTGCTTTCCGCCTGCGCGGTGAGCGTGAGGAGGCAGGAAAGCAGAAGAAAGCGTGAGATCGTGGCCATAAGCTGGTTCATTGAAAGCGGAGCGAGAACAGATCGGCATCGCTCATTTCAAAACGTAGCGTGACTGACTGGCCAGCATGGGTGCTAAGATCATGATTGTTTTTCCATTTCACGATGTGCGCGATGTAGTCGCCCCAGATCGGCTCGCAGTCGGCAAGCGTGAAGCCGGGCAGTGGTTTGCCGCTCGCGTCTTGCAGCTCGACGCGAATCTGCCCCGCCGCGCTGGTGGAGCAGTTGATCTCCAATTGTTTGCCCGTGAACGAGAGCGGCCGGGTGATGAACTCACCACCTTCCAGCGGCGCATTCACGGAAACGAAGCCGTCGAGCCGCAGCGTGTAGCGCCGACCGCCGGTGAGGAACATGGACAGCTCGGTGGCGCTGGTCTGATGAATGCCGATGGCGGCGTAGTTCGCGCGATTGGCCCAGCCTTCTTTGCCAATGCCGGGGCGGATGAAGCTCTGCGTGAAGGTGCGGTCGTAGGCGCTGCCGCCACGCGTGCTCATGAAGAGAATGTCCGTGGCCGCGCCGCGTTTGTCCATGAAGCGCGTGGGCAGCGCGAGGTAGAGGTGCGGCGCACGAAAGTAGGGCTGCGTGCAGGCGGT
>JBDNIB010000781.1:0-4446 GCA_041688535.1 Prosthecobacter sp. | reverse complement strand
TCGATCACAAATGTGGCGCGAATCTCTGTGGCTGTTTCCTCATCCTTTGCGAAAATGGGTTGGCCTGATGTCGTCATCAAAAGTTTGTCGAACTTCACGCCAGACGAGGCAACGCGGGCTGCGTCAATGGCATCGAGTTGAGCCGTGAGGGCACGGGGAATCTTGATGCCCATCGCTGGGAAGAGGATGCCGTGGACGAGCGAGTTCGGATCGTATTTGAAGATCGCCTTGAAGACATTCCACCAATCAGCGGGTAGCGGATGGGAGCGCTTGCCGAGGTCTTCGAGCTTGAACTCGTCGTTGAGCAGAACATCGCCCAAATTCTTCCCTTGAATGACACTTGGAGCTTCGACCTTCGACTTGGCATCCGTGAACAGGCTTGAAGCGAGGCGATGCCCTTCGGAGAGTGTAGTCACAACGAGGCGTGTTTTGCCTCCGCTGGCATCGTCAGTCACACATTGCACATGAGGCAACCCGGCTAGGTCGTCGTGCAAATCCATTCCGAAGCGGCCTGCGTGGCAGACGGTTTCAAGATGGTTCGCCATGCTCGCTGCGCTATCGACGATGCAGACGTTGCGCACTGTGCCATCAGGTTGTGGACTCGGGTAGATGACATGGCCGATTTCAGGAAATCCAGCGGGCTGGATGCGGTCCTTGCCGCCTGTGGGGGCGAGGATGGCGTGGAGGGTGAGGCGGTGGGCACCGCTGTCTAGTAGGGTCTTGGGATCGAGTGTGTTGGTGTTCATGATGACTAGGGTTGGGTGTTTGGGTTGGAAGGTGATTGCCAGCGTTTTGCCAGCTCATTCAAGCTGCTGTAGCTGACGGGAAAGACGAGCGCGGCGAGAAGTCGGCGCGGGTTGGCGTGGGCGAACGCTGGACTGGGAAAGTCGGCGATGGGGATGTTTTCGGCTCGGTAGGCGGTTGCGGCGCACTGCCATGCGGCAGCGACGTTATCGCAGTCCAGCGCAGCAACGATGGGGGAGAGTCGGCCAGATTTGGCGATGGGTGGACGTTCACGAACGGTCTCGTTGAGGCTGGCAAGTGTGTCAGAATCAAAGTGGGGGCGCAGGAAGCTATAGAGCAGGGCAGCAGCGTCGGCAGTTGGCCGCTCAAGGCGCACCCATGCCCACTCTCGCAGGGGGGCTTTTGTTTCGACCTTCGCCGACCAATCAAAGAGGCTGAAACGGTCGATCCAATTCGCGAGAGCCTCGTCGTCCGTTTGGTTGGTGAGGAATTGTAGGGCGTCGCCAATGTTGGCGCTGATTTCGCTCTTGAGCGGAGCAGCGCTGGATGGCTGTGATTCAATAAGGCGGCGCTTGGCCAGGGTAGCCAGATTGCTTTCAAGATTGGCCGGTGACCAAATGCGACGCAGAGGAACGTCCTTGGGCACCTTCCAATACTTGCCTTTACCAGTGGCCCCAAGGCGATAGGCAAGGAAGCACTGGGGTGCCTTCAATGCGGCAGCTTCGGATGCTCGCTTGGGTGGCTGTGGGCGCAACGAAGCAACCGACATTGCGAGGCGAATCTCGGTGTGCTGTTGAGAGGTGCGCTCAAGCAACCAGTGAAGCCAGTCGAGCGGCAGCAACTCAAATCGCAGGCCTGCTTCGCGATGGGCTTTGTTGCGATCTACTTTAGCGAGTGCTGTGAACGCTGCGTCGATCAACTTCCACGAACGCTCCACTTGCATATCTTCTCTGCCTTGGCCGATGGCTTCTGCCAAAGCGATGAGGGCGCGGTCAATCGGCCCTTGGAGGCCGCGATAACGCTTCTTACTGCCCTGTTCCATGTCGGTTGGCAGACTGTCGCGGAGTTGGATCACACGGCGCGTGACCTCGCTAAACATAGGACTAGCGAGAGGAACTTTGATGATGCTGCCAAGACGCGACTCGAAGGTATTCTCGCTGGTGGTACGCAGGAGCGTGAAGCTGCGGAACTCTTGGATGCCTGAGTCGATGCCGCGATGAACAATGGCAGCAGCAAAGGCGGCAGATGTCAAAGCTGCCTTGCCCGCCACCTCGGCCTTGCCCGTTTGGTAGAGAGCTGAGACTTCTGAGACAGTCATCGGACGATTCCAAACAGGTGCCCAAAACTCACCGAGCCGTTGTCCGGCTGCTTGCTCTGCCAATGGCGCGGTGGAGCGCGTGACGAACGGAAAAGCACCCGTGGCTTTGCGTTGTGAACCCAACTGACGTGAAGCAGAACCAGCAAGCAGCGGGAAAGCCTCGCAGGCCAGGAGCATGGCCCAGGGCGTAACTTGGCCCTCGCTGAACGGTTTGCTGGTCCCGCTGTTGTAGATTTTGTTGGCTGCGCTGAACCAGCATCCTGCCCCAAAGTCAGAGAGATATTGGCAAGTGTCTCCGTTGAAGAGGGCATCAAGGTCAGCGCGAACTGCGTCTGCCGAAATGGAGGGTGGCGGACTGGCTATCGCAGTTTTCGCCTTCTCCCAACCCGAGGAAAACAATCGTTTTCCCGAGTTGCCACCTGTTCCAAAGAGTGGGTTGAAGCTTAGTTTTTGGCCAGTCGCAAGGTGGGATTGCTGGAGCAACGCTTCATGCTCTGGTGCGAGATGCGAACGCCAGTGGGCCACATTGACGACGGGTTTCTTTGCTCCCGCTAGCTTGGTGTCCTTCTTCTGATGGGCGTCCCATGGCTTGCCATAGTCGCTCCATTTTTGTGTGATGCCGATTTTGTGAACGAACTCAGTGACGCCTTCCAAGGTATCAGGGCCAATGATGACAAAACATCCGTCTCGCCAGCAGCCTCTCACGGTCGGCCACTGCCGACTGATCAGACGCAGAAGACCGAGGGCGGCGAGATAAAGTCCGAGGGTGTCGAGGGACAAACCTGGCAGTGGGATGACCGAGAGCTTGGTGGGTTGAGTGGTCATGCTTGGGCGTGGAAAAATTCTTGCGAAGGGTTGGCACTGGAGCGCCCATCCGCAGCGCGGAGCAGAGCCTCGAAGTATGCGAGAGCGAAGGGGCCAAGCGCATGGGGTTCGTGCTCCGGCACGGCTCCGCAGGTGAGCTTAGGCGAGTCTTTTTCCCAGCCACCAAGGAGGTCGGCCACGAGGCCCGTCCACCCCGACGCGATGAAGGTGAAAGTGCCATCATCGTTGAACTCGCCAGAGGCTCCGTCGATGGCTGCGTCAAAGTCGAGTTTCCATTCGGGGTTCCATGATAAAATTTGGGAAGCCTCGTTGGGGATACCGCAGATGTTGGGGCCGGGGACACGCGGATTGGAGTTGAGCACGGTGCGGACTTTTCCGTGATGAGCCGCGACGAGGTAGATGGCCAAGGCGGAGAAATCCGACGCCGCACCGCCGTAATAGTATCGCCTCCACATGGCGAGTGCTGACGCGGCTTCGTGACGGCAGCGAGGTCTGAATGAACTGATTTTTGGCCGCGCCTTCAAGATAACCTCCAGCGCATCCACGACGGAGGTTTTGGGTTTAAGTCTGAGTTGGAGACGGAGGCACGGGAGGCCAGGTTTGGGCGCAATCGCGGGGAGCGTGTGAAGGATGACTTGCTTTGGATTGGTGGCGATCAACTCAAGGCATTGGTCAATCGCATTCGGTTCCTCACTGAGATCAATGACAAGCTCCCACGGTGCTTTGGCATAAAGGCTGGCGGCAGACGGGTGCGGCACTGGAAGTTTGGAATGCCAGCGCTGGAGACTCTTGCCGATGTCATGCAACTCTGCTGAGCGGACGAGGCAGGATTCGAGGTTTGGCGGAAGTTGCAGTGAAGAGGCGATGCGCTGCGCAACGTCTCGCGTGTCGTTTAGATGAGTATCGAGGGAAACCCACTGGCCGATTTGGGTTTCGCGGTCGTCGTCATCACTGTCTTCAAACGGGCCGGGGGGCGGTGCGTCAACGAGCTTGCAACCAGTGGCCCCCGTCCAACCAAGCGCCACGTCGTAACCACCGTAGGCAGCAGGCAGCATCACGGTCATGCCAGGCCGCAGATCGCCTGGGCGAATGCTCTCCCAGCATTGTTTTTTTGCCTCCCAAGTCCAGGCTCGGCGAGTGCTACCAAGAAGATCACGGAGACGGTTTACGGCTACGCGGCAAAGTTCATCCGCCTGCAATCCAGGGCCGTCGGCGGCATTGGCAGCTTGATTGGTGGGCTTGAAGCTGCGCCAAAAAACCGAGACATCGGCATTCGCATCGGAGTTGCGCACCCAGGGGCTAATGTCCGTGAACCCACCGAAGACATCCGGCTCGGTGGAGAAAAGACCGTGGAGTTCAACAGCGCGGGGGAAGGGTTCTTGCTTAGGCTGCAATGCCTGACGAATCAGCTTGCCCGTGTCTGGCTGAGATTCGAGATCGGCCAGCATTTGGCGTATCGGCAGCTTGGTGTTTCTGGAACAAAGTGCTTCAAGTTTTGAGACGATTTGCGCGCCTGTCTTTAGGTCCGCCGCATCGTAGGGGCCAGTGTCTTTGCCCTT
>JBDNIB010000780.1:0-3913 GCA_041688535.1 Prosthecobacter sp. | reverse complement strand
CCTTGGCGGCGCTGGCGAAGATATTGAGCTCAACGAGCTTGCTCAGCACCGACACCGCGACGCCTTCCTACCCGTTGTCTTCGAGTTGTTGCACGAGTGCGGGAAAATCTGGCTGCGCCAATGATTGATAGGCATCGCGGATCGCGTTTTCCTGGTTCGGTCCCATCTGCGGGCCGAAAGCACGCACGAGTGAAGCGACTCGGGAGGCGATGTTGGCCGTGTCCGGTCCGCTCTTTCCTGCATAGAGCGGATTCACGGGCAAAGGCTTGTCAATTAGACGAACATACTGTGCGCCCGTGAGATCGAAGAACTTCTTCCGATTCGCCGCCTTCACCTTGTCATCGCCCGCCTCTTCGAGTTCGCCTTTGAGGTCGAAGAACAAGAAGCGCACACCTTGACGGGAGAGTTGAGCGAGCAAGTCGAGCGCGAGCTGGCTCTTGCCGGAACCGGGCTGGCCGGAAATGATGAGCAGCCCGTTCTTGGTTCCAGGGCCATTGATGCTCCATGCTTCTTGGTCGGCGAGCAGCTTCAGCTTCACTTCATGCTCAACGATGGCCTTCGTGGCGGTGGTGGCTTTGGCCGCTCCCGTAGTCACTAGCGTTCCTGGCATCTGCAAGCTGGTGTTCTGGGAACGCTTAAGCAGCTCAGCGACAAACTTGGCCTGATCGCGCCCGCTGGATTCCCAAATCTCACTCATCCTCTGGCATCCGAACTCAAAGGCACGGCGGAACTCGCGCTGAAAGGCGCTAGAATCGAGCGCCTTTTCTGCGCGGAAGGATAGCGCCACTTTGAACACGTCTTCGAGCGGCCCCACCAGTGCATCCCAACTGATGTCTTTGCCGTTGCCCGCCGGGGGCTTGTAGGCTGGCGGGATGCCCTCTGCGAGCGCCAGACTGACCGCCGAGCGTCCGAGCACGGCCTTAGTCTTGGCACCGACATGGTTGAAGACTTCCTCGATGAATTTTTCAGCAGACAGGCTCGGCGACATGGTAGGAGGGAGATTGGGAATGATCGCGCGCATTCCAGTGGGCGATGTAAGTGTGGATGGCCCACTCGGCGGCACTGCGGCTGTTAAATGAGCCGCCACCATCCAGAAACTCATAGCAAGCATCTGAGGCCTTGCGGCCATGCGGGCACCACTCACCCCCAGGCATACCAGCGGCTCTGCACGGCACAGGGCTGCACGTTGAAGACATAGGCCGCGCGGGAGTCTGGCAGGTGGTAGCACGCCACCGGCACAGCTTTCATGGCGGCGTCCCGGTCTGAACTCCGCAGCCACGCAGGCTGAAAGCCACCCTGCGTTAGAGGTGTGCGAAGTTGCGGGCATTCCTGCACACAGGTCAGGTCATCAATGCAAGTGGGCTGGCCAAGAGAGTTCATATACGTTTGCCAAAATAGTTCTTCTCGATGTGCACCTCGTAGTCGTCACTGTCAGGGCGGCCCTCGGGGACGAGGGTGAAAGCCTTACCAAATTGATCACGAACCTTGCCGAAAAGAGCGCCATCAGGATCGATTTCCGCATTCGTGGCGAGCACGATAGATTGATGTCCTTCGTTACTCAGGTAAAGCCGGTCCAGCACAGCAGCGCGCACCTCACGGTCTAGCCTGCCAAGCGGAGTATCCACGACCAGAGGCGGCACAGTTTGGGCCAGGCGGCGCAGGGCTTCGTTGAAAGCGAGCAAACGCACCTGCCGCTGACCTGCGGAGGGATTGGCATCATCCCAAGGGATCTTGGTTCCGTTTTTGCGTATCAATTCGCACTGCCAAAGGTCGCCATTGAAAGTGAGGCCCTTGAACTCGTGGCCGCGTTCGGTGATCTCTAGCTATCGTTGGAGCAAAGCGAATCTCTGACAGTGTCTTCTCAAGTAATCCAGCCGTGGGCGCAGTTTTGATGATGGATCAAACTGAAGTTGTCTGCCCATATAGCTACTGAGGTTCAACGATTCAGGCCCATGCTCTGCAAACTTTTTGGCATTCACGATAACGCGCCAATTTTCATCCACTGTCCAAAGACCTTCATCGAACATCCAGTGAGCGTTCTTTGACAGCGCTAGACCGTTTTGAGGATCATCGTTCTGCGTTGTGCACCAGGCTTCAATATGTGCTGCATCGACGATGGTTGCTCCGTCGCCGGTGAGACACCTGTATCCAGTCATGGCGCAGGTGTAGCGATATTCGGAGCACACTTTGACGGCAAATCTGGCACTCCTTCCTTTTCGTTTGGCGGCTTCCGTGGCTTCATTCAAAAGTTGATTGGCCGATGAAACAGTCGTCTCACAGTGCTGTATGCCAAGACTCTCAAACAAGGCGATTCGCTCGGCGGGATCGAAGTATTTCGAGATGAGAATCATCCGTGCTTTCAATCGAAAGCCAGCATCGGCGAGGAGTTCGAAGAATTCACCGTTCATCTCATTTCACTATCCAGAGGCTCCCAAAATCCCTGCGAACTGAGATGGAAAAAAGGCAGCCGAATATCAAGCCGCGTCGGCCAGCGGTCCGTCACAATGCTCCCATAGCTTCGGAAACGTAAAACGAGACCTGGGGATCGAGTAAAAGCCCTTGATGGAAGGTCTCCAGCATCAGCCAAGTCCAGCAGACAGAGAAGTAACAATGGCTTGTGAGGTGCCTTGCCTCGACACTCACCTCTACCGCTCGCCGCATTTAGCTTTACGAGCTTTGCCAGCCATTGCTTGGAGAGTTCATCTCGATTCATGACTGAGGTCATTGAGGCTTATGCGTTCAGTCCATCTAAGTCATCTACTAAAATCCGCTTCAACTCCGCAGGCAGGCCGTGCGCGCGGTTGTTATCGCTAAACTCCTCCACTTTGGCGACAAGACGCTGGAGTGTCTCGGCAGAGAGTCCTTTTTCAGTGGCGACCTCGGCTTCCAGTTTCCGAAGGCGGGCGGTATTGCGGAGGTCGTGCATGGGAAGGCCGGAGTGGGTGTTTACAATGCGGGCCACACCACGACCGTCATCCGGCTGGCGGGCAGATTTCCATAGTTGCTGGATGGTGAGCAGTTCCTCATCGCTGATGAGTGGCATCTTGACGGTGTCTTGCAGTTTCAGCAACTCCCTTAATAGCCTGCGGCGGCCATCCATCATGATGGGGCCATTGCACTCCGTGTTATTCATCCGCGTGGTATCGCGCCAGCCATTGGCGGGGTCTTGCATTACCAGCAGCAGCTCACGGAACTCCAGCATGGACTCCATCCGCTCGTCCCCGCTGGCGAGGAGGCCCTCGCTGGCCTTGTCCCGCTCCACGACGGTGCAGGTCCAGCAGCCGAAGCGGGAACTCCCACAGCTCGGCGTGCTGGTGTCGATATGGATGGGGCATTCGCCACCGCCAGCATCTTTGTAGAGGCGGTAGAGGTCGTGATTGCTGCCACCCCAGGGCGGGTTGTTTTGCAGCAGGTAGGCCCAGACCTGCGCCGTGGTGAGGTGCTCGATGGGATTGGAAACATCCACGCGCGGCAGGTCGGGATGGCGTCGCAGGCCGTTTTTCAACTCAATGCCCACCATGGTCTGGGAGCGAGAAGCGCTCTCCGCCCGGCGTGCGCCGAGATGCAGGATGGCCTGCCCAGTACGGCCCAGTGTGCGCTCCACAAAGACGTTCACGGGGTCAATCTTTAAGCGCTGGGTACACCAGCGGAAATGACGATTCGGCGGCGGGTAGCCACGCCCGATGATGTTCACCCAAAAAGACTGATCCGGCGGAGGGCGCAGGAGGTGAACCTCCATGTTTAATGCCTGGGCGTCTGCGAACTTCCGCATCTTGTCCAAGGTGCCTTCGATCATGCCTACAGTGGCAGGAATCTCCACGCGCGTATCCGTGCAGAGGATGGAAATGCGCTTCGTGCGCTGTTCGCGCGGTATATCTTTGAGCATCTCGAAAATCAACCCTGCCACCATGGT
>JBDNIB010000779.1:0-4421 GCA_041688535.1 Prosthecobacter sp. | reverse complement strand
TGCCGGAGGCGAACAAGACCGTGAAGCCCGACTTCGGCACGCGCCGATTCACATTTTACACCGACCACACTGGCATCGGCGACAAAGGCATCTGGTGTTTCCGTCTCGGACTGAACAACGGGCATAAGATCGGCGGCATCGCGCAGATCTGCCACGGCGCGAAGTTCGTCCTCATGCGCGAGGAGATGAAGAAGGCCCATCCAGAAATGTACCTGCTCACCGGCGGCAAGCGCGACACCACCACCAAAGGCAGCGGCTATCCCGACCTCACATCACCCCTGTTCTTTGAGAAGCATCTGAAGTACTCACGCGCGATGTTTGATCACTTCAAAGAGCCCATGCTCAGCATCGATCTTGTGGACGGTTACGGCGGCATGACTTCCGATGACCCAAAGTGGATGGCGCAGCTCACGCCCGAGCGTGGCTGGGCTGGCAGCATGTCAGACCACGTCTTTGGCTATCTGAACCGCCTTGCGCTGGAGCTGAAGCAGTCGCACCCGGACCGCCTCGTCAGTGGCCTCGCCTACAGCGGCTACAAGCTCCCACCGGAAAAGATCGACATGATGAGTTCAAATTTTGTGCTCATCGAGACACGCCAGCGCCAGAACTTTTGGGACGCAACGAAGCTGAAAGAGCATCAGGACATGCGTGCCGCCTGGACCAAAAAGCTGGCACCTGACCGCTACCTCACCTGGGACTACAGCATCAATGCGCGCCCCGAGCAGGCCGGTCGCCCCGTGTATTACACCAAACAGATCTCCCGTGACCTCCGCGAATTTAAGGGCCAAACCCTCGGCGAGATGATCGAGATCTACGATCACCCAGCCGGCAAAGAAGCCACCTTCGGCTATGACCCGCTGGCCATCGAGCATCTCAATCTCTACCTCACCTCGCGCCTGTGGTGGGATGCCAGCCAGGATGTCGATGCGCTGGTCGCGGAATATTTGACCAGCTACTACGGCCCCGCCGCAGCGCCGATGAAAGCCTTCATCGAGTACTCCGAGGCCAACTGGATGCACATGGGCCAAGATCCCGAAAAGATCGGCCAAGCCTTGGCTCTTTTCACCACAGCCCAGACCGCAGCAGATCCGCTGAGCGCTCCTGGACAGCGTCTGAAAAAAATCGCCGATATGATGAATCCGCTCAAAGCATTGCAGCAGCAGCTCAGCCGCAAGCGTGAGACCGACCTCGTCTATCGCGTGCTGGAAGCGCGTCAGACTGGTGGCAAGCCGCTCACCAGCAGGCCTTTCGACGGTCAGGTGCTGAAGGACTACTGGACCGACGTGCGCTCCGTGGGCCTCGTCAATCTCATCCGCTCGGCTCCACATCCCAAGGCGGCAACCACCTTTCAAATTCAGCGCGAGGGCAGCATCCTCCACATCGGCATTATCTGCTACGAGCCCGACATGCCCGGCGTGAACAGCACCACGACCACATCCGATGATCCCAAGCTGCAGGAAGGCGATCACATCACGCTGCTCATCGAGTCGCAATCACGTAACTACTACGAGATCGCCATCAATCCCTCTGGCGCGATACTGGAAATCGACCACGCCGAAGGCGGCAAAGGCGTGAAGTGGGCTTCCGGTGTCCAATGCGCCGTGCATCGTGGCGACAACCTGTGGAGCATTGAACTGCGCCTGCCCATCGTCGGTGAAGGTGCCTTCGTTCTCGATCCGCTCAAAGGCATCGACGGCTCTCAGCCCAAGGACCTCTTCCCCTGGCACTTCAATCTCGGACGTCAACGTGTGCGCGGCAGCAGTATCGAACGCACCGCCTATTCCGCGACGGGCAAGGATGACTTCCATGTGCCGGAGAAGTTCGCGAAGATGTGGGGAAAATAAAACACCATGCTGAAGCTCCTGCTCACGCTCATCTCGCTGCTTGCGTCATTCGGCCACGCTCTCGCGGCTGACATCGTGCCGACCCGTTCTGCGGTGACGGACATAGGCGACCGCCTGGAGATCTTCGCGGACCGCGCTCTCATCGACACGATGGAAGGCGCGACTCTTCAACTCGGTCAGCCGAGACCGGAGGAGATCAGTCTGACGTTTGATCATCCTTGGGAAGGATGCATCTCCGCTGCCTACATGACCGTGACCAAAGATGGCGGCACCTATCGTCTCTATTATCGTGGCGGCACCAAGACGGATACTGGCATCATCAAGGCTGGAACCGAGGTGACCTGTTACGCTGAAAGCCAGGATGGAAAAACGTGGGTGAAGCCGAAGCTGGGACTCGTCGTGTTTGCGGGCAGCACTGAGAACAACATCATTCTCGGCCCCACTCCTCGTCGCTCCTCGGTCAATTTTGCTGCCATGCTCAATGACCGGCCCGGCATCCCTGCGGCGGAACGTTACAAAGCCGTGGGCGCTGGAAACGGGCGCGAGGAAGGGCTCATCCGTTTCGTTTCGCCCGATGGCATCCATTGGAAAATCTACTCGGAGGAAATCATCTTCGATGGCTACAAACTGGATTCCCAAAACGTGGTGAGCTGGCTTCCCGCGGAACAATGCTACGCCATCTACATGCGTGGCTGGAGCGAAGGCGGCACACCGGGCCATCCCAAGCCAAAGGAAGCGTATCGCACCATCGCACGTGCGGTTTCCAAAGATTTCAAAACCTGGTCGGAGCCCGTGCGCATGCAGTTCAGCGGCGAGGAAAAGAGCCGCAATCTCTATTCCAATGCCACGATGCCGTATTTCCGCGCTCCTCATATCCTGATCGCGTTGCCGCATCGCATGATCAGCGAGGAAGTCGTTCCGCGTGCAGAGTTGGAGGCTTACAAGACCGAGATTCGCGCTATCGCCAACTCGATCGGTAATGTGATGCTGATGTCCTCGCGCAATGGGACAACGTATGACCGCACCTTCATGGAGGCCTTTGTGCGGCCGGGCATGGAGCGCGGTGCCTGGCATGCCCGGAGCCTTTTTGCTTCGATGGGCATCGTCCCCACCGGCCATGATGAGATGTCATTCTATGGCTCGACCAACTACGCCATACCCTCGCATCAAATTCGGCGCTATTCCCTGCGCACGGATGGTTTCGCATCCATCCACGCGGGTCACAGCGGCGGTACCGTGACGACCTAGCCCATCCGCTTCAGCGATGAGAAGCTGGTGCTCAACTATTGGACTTCCGCCGCAGGCCGCATCCAGGTGGAACTGCTGGACGAAGCTGGCAAACCCTTGCCGAGATACGCGGCAGGCGATTGCGACAAGATCATTGGCAATGAGATCAGGCGAACGGTGGCCTGGAAAGGCAACGACAACCTGCGTGACATAGTGGGGAAGTCGGTGCGCCTGCGCTTCCGCATCGTGGATGCCGACCTTTTTTCTTTTCGCTTTGGGCGCTGAGAAGATGACGCCAACCATTACCAAAAATTATGAAACACCTCCTTCCTGTAGTCGCTCTCTGTTGCCTCATCATTACCCTCGCATGGCGCTCATTCGCCGTCGAACTCATCCCCGACAAGCTCGTCGTGATCACGTTTGACGACTCAGTGGCCAGCCACGCGACCTTTGTGGCACCGTTGCTCAAGAAGCATGGCTTCGGTGCGACTTTCTTCATCACGGAGGGCTTTGAGTTCCTCGTCGATAAGACGCATTACATGACGTGGGAGCAGATCAAGGCGCTGGATGCGGATGGATTCGAGATCGGCAATCACACACGGAAACATGCGGGTGTGGCAAAGCAGAAGCCGGAGCAATTGGCGGCCGATGTGGAGTTCATCGAACAGCAGTGTGCGAAGTTCGGTATTCCGAAGCCCGTGAGCTTTTGCTATCCCGGCTACGCGACAAGCGAGGCGGGGGTGAAGTTGCTGCGCGAGCATGGTTATCAATTTGCGCGGGCTGGAGGCGCGCAGGCTTTCGATCCGGCGAAGGATGATCCGCTGCTGATGCCACAGGCGTTCGATGGCAAACCGGAGAGCACGCTGGAGCAGTTCAAGGCGGCGGCGGCGCGGGCGAAGGACGGCAAGATCGCGGTGATGACTTTTCATGGTGTGCCGGACATCCAGCACCCATGGGTGAACACCGATCCGGCGAAGTTCGAGGCCTACATGCAGCATCTCAAAGACAAAGGCTGCTCGGTGATCGCGATGCGTGATCTGGCGAAGTATCTGCCCGTGAAAAAGTAACGCCTACTTGACAGGCGGCTCGATTTTATCGCCGGGAAGCCAGGTGTGACGCCTGCGCTGGCCGTCACGGCCTTCATCGCGGAAAAGGAGTTGTTGCACGTTGGGCACCTGCCAGAAGGAGCGAAGATCTGGTGGAGTGCCTGGCTCTTGGACGAACGACATTGAGTCGATACGTGTGACGACGGGTGCGTCGCGTGGGCCGACACGACACCAGGGGTTCAACCACGCGACAGCGATCACTTCGCTGCTCTGCAGCGGTTCGTGACGCAGAAACCGGTCGCGC
>JBDNIB010000778.1:0-3378 GCA_041688535.1 Prosthecobacter sp. | reverse complement strand
TTGATCCGCAGCGCAATCCCGCATTCTACTTCATCGTCTGGCGGCGAGACGGCAGCGAGTCAGCGCGCTCCGCAGGCGCACCCTCCGGCGTGCCAGCGCCCGAGCATCCCGCAGCAGGCGAACTCGGAGCCGTGGACCGCACTCGTGGAGTCTTCCGCGAGGCCTTCATATTCACCCCGCCCGGCGAATGCCTGCTCGCAGGCCGCTCCACCGAGCCAGAGACGGCCGCACTGCGTGAATACTCACATGGCATCATCACACTCGCCCTCGCCGTTCTTGGCCTCGGCCTCGGCGGCGGTTGGTGGATCACCACACTCGCCCTGAAACCCCTCAGGGCCATCGCAGCCACCGCAGAACGCATTTCCGAAGGACAACTCAGCTCGCGCATCAGCGAGCCGGAAAAAGACAGCGAACTCGGTGAACTCGCCGCCGTCCTCGACGCCACCTTTGCCAAACTGGAGACCGCATTCGCGCAGCAGACACAGTTCACCGCCGATGCCGCGCATGAACTCTGCACACCGCTCAGCATCATCATCTCCCACGCCCAGCGCGGTCTGCGCGGCGAGCGCAGTGCGGAGGAAAATCACGAGCTGTTCGACGCCTGTCTGCGCGCCGCCAAACGCATGCACCGTCTGACGCAATCCTTGCTCGAACTCGCTAAACACGATGCCAGCACCGACTCCCAGCAGCAGGCCCCCTGTGACCTCGCCACACTCGTCGCAGAAAGCGTCGAACAAATGCGCCCTGCGACCACCGAGAAGAAAGTCACTCTGTATCTCCATCTCACACCCGCTACCTGCCATGGCCACGCCGACGGCATCACTCAGATCGTCTTGAACCTACTCGCCAACGCCATCGAGCACACCCCAGCGGGCGGCAGCATCACGCTGCAAACCCAGGCTGACACCGCGCACGCCATCTTCACCATCATCGACACCGGGCCCGGCATCGCCGCCGAGCACCTGCCGCATCTCTTCGACCGCTTCTACCGCGCCGATCCCTCTCGCAGCCGTAGCACCGGCGGTGCCGGCCTAGGCCTCGCCATCAGTCGCACCATCGCCGAAGAACACAGCGGCAGCATCACGGTCGAAAGCACACTCGGCCAAGGCACCACGATGACCGTGCGACTGCCTGTGAACTAGTTGGCAACGGAATGATTCTTCAGCGGCATTCATCCAATCGAAAGGTTGGCTTTCTTATAACGGCCTAATGATCGCCAGACGCACGCTGCTCTTCATTGCCGCTTCCTTGCTCGCCGCCTCGCTTGATGCCGCCGTGCCCGGCCAGCCTTACGCGGGCTTGTGGCATTTGAAGGACACGGACCCGGATTACATTTTGAACTACGACATCAACACTGACCCGAACGCGCCTTACATGCGCTCGGGCACGGCGCTGGCGAATCGAGGGCGCAATGCGAGCTTCAAGATCAATGCGACGGCGCGCACGGGTGAGGGCGGCGTCACGGCCTTGTCGTCGTTTCATGCGGCGGCCAACCATCCGGCGCAGGGCGAGAAGACGGCGGCCTTCCTCGATTACTATGCCTTTGCGCACTGGCAGTATGTGGATCAGCTCGTGATCTGGGGCGGCTCTGCGGGCGCGGGGATCATCCTCGCGCCGAATCCCACGATCATTGACGCCGGGCACCGCAGCGGGGTGCCCGTGCTGGGGAATCTATTTTTCCCGCCCACGGCCTATGGCGGGAAGATCGAGTGGGTGCAGGCGATGGTGCTGAAGACGGGCGCGGTTTATCCAGTCGCGGACAAGCTCATCGCCATCGCGAACTACTGCGGCTTCGATGGCTGGTTCATCAATCAAGAGACGGCGGGCGGCGATGCGGCGCTGGCGACGGAGGTGCGCAACTTCATCAAATACCTCAAGGCGAACTCGACGCTGAAGATCATGTGGTATGACGCGATGACGGAGACGGGCACGGTCAGCTGGCAGAACACGCTGAATTCAAACAACGACGCCTTCTTCCAAGATGGCGCGACACTGGTGAGCGACTCGTTTTTCGCGGATTTCGGCTGGACTGCGGCGAATGTCACGGGCGGTGCGAGTGTGGCCACGGGCTTGGGGCGCAGTCCGTTCGATCTCTATTTCGGTGTCGATGTGCAAACAAACGGCTCCGCCACAGTGGTCAATTGGGGCAATGTGTGGCCGACGGGCGCAGCGCATCGTGCCTCGATCGGGCTGTATCAACCGAACGAGACGTTTGATCACTCCGGCAATGACAGCGCGGTCTTCTACAGCGACGAACGCAAGTTCTGGAGCGGTGCGAACGAGAATCCATCGAATCCGCCGAACACGGCGAGCACGACGGATTGGGAGGGCATCGCGCGTGATGTACAGGAGTGGAGTCCGGTACGCGGGCTGCCATTCGTGACGAACTTCAACGTCGGCCACGGCAATCGTTTTTTCCAGCGCGGCACGCAGGTGCGCGCGGCGCTCGACAGCGCGGGCGTGGTCTTCAACTGGCATAACCTCACCACGCAGGACATCCTGCCGAGCTGGCAGTGGGTGGTGCAGACGACGAGCGCGACGCCGCTCACGCCCGCTTGGCATTGGAACGATGCTTACACCGGTGGCAGTTGTCTGCGCGTTACTGGCACGCTGGATGCGATCAATGATTTGAAGCTTTACCAAGCCAATCTCGCCATGAGCGCGAACACCTCGCTGCGTGTCGTCTATAAAGACAGCGATGCGAATGCGGCGACGAATCTGAAGGTCGCCATCGCCTTCACCGATGCGCCGACGACCATCGAGTATCTCGACATCGGCACGCGGGCGGGCACGGGATGGTCCACGAAAGTCTTCAGCATGTCCGCGTATGCCGGGCGCACGATTGGCTCCATCGGTTTTCGTTTTGATCCGACCGCCACAGGCACGGTGGCCGGCTACACGATGCAGCTCGGCGAACTCGCGGTGTACAACGGCACGCCCGCATCGCCTGCGGCAGCGACGAGCGCGCTGATCGAAAACGAATACACGGTGAGCGCCACGCGCAAGGCGTTGCGCGTGCGCTGGACGCCATCCGTCGCGACCAACGTGCGCTATTACAATGTGTATCGCCGCAACGCCGACACGACGCGCACCTGGCTGTGGGCAGCGAGCAAGGACGCATGCTTTGTGCCCGAAGTGGATCGCGCAGGCACCGAGACCTCGTGCAGCATCGAAGTCGAGGCGATGAATCAAGCAGGTGAGGTCAGCGCACCTGTGACGGCAACTTTGCTTTGGAATGATCCGCCGACGATCACGAACATCACCGCGAAAACAATCAGCGAAGGCGCATCAACAGCGGCCATCGCATTCACGATTGATGATGCGATCACACCCGCCGCATCGCTCATATTGACTGGCACATCAAGCAACACCGCACTC
>JBDNIB010000777.1:0-1681 GCA_041688535.1 Prosthecobacter sp. | reverse complement strand
CTCGCATACTCCGGCGGCCTCGACACCTCCGTCCTCCTCTCCTGGATCAAGGAAACCTACAACGCCGAGGTCATCGCCTTCTGCGCCAACGTCGGCCAGGACGACGAATTGAAGGGACTGAACGCCAAGGCGAAGAAAACCGGTGCCTCCAAGGTGTACATCGACGACCTCCAGGAAGAATTCGCTACCGACTTCATCTTCCCGATGATCCAGGCCGGAGCCATCTACGAAGGGCAGTACTTCCTCGGCACCAGCATTGCCCGCCCACTCATCGCCAAACGCATGGTCGAGATCGCCAAAGCCGAAGGCGCCGAAGCCATCGCCCACGGTGCCACCGGCAAGGGCAACGACCAGGTGCGCTTCGAGCTGACCACGGCGGCCCTGGCCCCCGAGATCGAAATCATCGCCCCCTGGCGTGACGAGCGCTTCCGCGCGCAGTTCCCCGGACGCGCCGAAATGATCGCCTATTGCGATGAAAAAAGCATCCCGGTGCAGGCCAGTGCGAAAAAGCCCTTCTCCATGGACCGCAACCTCCTGCACATCAGCTATGAGGCCGGTATTCTCGAAGACCCGTGGTTTGACCCCACCGACGCGAAGTATCGCGGTCAGTTCAACACCCTCTCTGTCTCCCCCGAGGATGCGCCCGACAAGACGGAGACCGTCATCCTTGAGTTTGAAAAGGGCAACTGCATCGCCGTGAACGGCAAGCTGCTCTCTCCGCTCGGCGTGATGAAACTGCTCAACAAACTCGGCGGCAAGCACGGCGTCGGTCGCGTGGACATGGTCGAAAACCGCTTCGTCGGCATGAAAAGCCGCGGCGTGTATGAGACCCCCGGCGGCAGTATTTTGCAGTTCGCCCACCGGCAGATCGAAAGCCTCACCATGGACCGCGAAGTCATGCATCTGCGTGACGGCCTCATGCCGAAGTACGCCACGCTCGTCTATAACGGCTTCTGGTACGCACCGGAGCGCCTCGCGCTACAGGCCCTCGTCACCGAGAGCCAGCAGAAGGTCTGCGGCACCGTGCGTCTCAAGCTCTACAAGGGCAACATCATCGCCGCCGGCCGCAAGAGCCTCTACAGCCTCTACAACCCGCAAATCGCCACCATGGAGGCCGATCCGACCCAGTCCTACAATCAGGACGACGCCACCGGCTTCATCCGCCTCAACGGCCTGCGCCTCAAAACCCTCGCCATCCGCGACCGGAAGAAATAGGCCGGCTTGAGCCACACTCACGCAGCCAGAGTGCTTCCGCTCTCTGGCTGTGCTGTTTTACCACAGCGTGAATCCCACCTGCCCCGCCTTTCGAATGCTGGGATGGACCAGCAGCAGCAAGGTACCGACCACATAGGTCAGATTCGCCGCCCCCACCCAGATCGGCACTGCGGCTTGCGGAATCAGCGGACCGCGCGGGGGAGTGATGCCTGGAAACACCCGGTTGATGAAAAACACCCCTGCCGCAGCAGCGCCGAGAAACACCAGTGCCAGCAGCAAACGGCAGTATTTCCGCTCATTCATGAATCCATACATCACCGCTAGGCTCGCCGCATACCAGACGATGGTGCCAGCAAACCAGATAAAAATCTCCTGAAACAGGAACAGCGCGATCACCACCGCACCCAGAATCATGTGCGCCCACATGATCTTGCGAGTGAAATTGATTTCCTCACGGTGGATGGCT
>JBDNIB010000776.1:0-15346 GCA_041688535.1 Prosthecobacter sp. | reverse complement strand
TTTCCACGGAGAAGGAGACATCATCGACAGCCACCTTGGTGCCGAACACTTTGATGAGGTTCTTAACTTGGATCATAACGTCGTTGGAATCGGATGGTTGGGGGGACAAATTGACGCCGTAAGGTGGCGTGTGGTTGTTCGCCTCCCTCCGAACGTTCAATCGCGGAGCGCTGCTTTAGGGGGTACGCAGGGCTTTTCAACTGAATTTTCGCAGGGTTGCGGGCAGCGTTGAACGTGGAGTCGGCACCATAGATTGCAGAAAAAATTCAACGTGACGGGCCATACCGATCACCTACACTCAGCGCCCTCCCGCCGCATCCCTCCATGCTTTGGAACCAAAACATCGATCCCAACAAGGATCCGTCACAAAAACCCTTCATTTTATGGCGGCCGTTCGTCATGGCCTGGGAATGGCTGGTGCCACCGACGGTGGCCCATCGTGACCGCCAGTCGCCATTGTCGCGCTGGATCGCCTCCTTCGTGATCGTCAGCATCTGCACCACACTGATCATTCTCGGTGTCATCTATGCCAGACCGCTGAAGAACTCCTACAAGGCCATGCGGGCGGACAGCATGGTGAAGGAAGCACGGCGTCTGGCGGAGAACGGTCAGGTCGTGAATGCGGTGATGAAGGCGCAGGAGGCGTACCTGAAAGCACCTGAAAGCGTCGAGGCCATCCGCCTGAATTTCGAGTACTTCACGCTCATGAAACGCGACACGGCGCTGTTTTTCTATGACAAGCTGAAGGAGCTTGAGGCGCTCACGCCTACTGATGAGCAGCTCCATGTACGCGCTTTGATGAACCTGGGAAAACCCAAGGAAGCCTCCGTGGCGCTGGAACAACTGATGCGCGTGGAGCAGCCCAGCGAGGCGCTGATGAAACTGGCTGAGGAGGTCTGGGGGCAGCGTGAGCAGAACAAGCCGCTGCTCAACGTCCTGCGCGCTTTTCACGCAAATAACCCGGACGACAAGGAGAGTGCGCTGCGCCTCGCCAAGGTGCAGATCAGCTCGGGCAATCCCACCGAAATCGGCCAGGGCATGGAATTGCTCTGGCAACTAGCAGGCCAGGACGATGCGCTCGGACTACAAACCCTGGAGTTCATCAATGGGCTCCCGTCCCTGACACCTGCGGACGCCGCCAAGCTGATCAAGCGCCTCAAAACCCATCCCAAGGCCGGAGACTGGCATTATGTGGCCGCCTTGAAGCGCGAGGTGGAGCAGTCGCCGGAACGCAAGAAGGAGATCGTGATGGATGCCGTGTTGAAGTACCGTGACAAAAAGCGCGATGAACTGCTGCCGGTGGTCCGCTGGCTGGTGGAACAAGGCGAATTCCTGCAGGTGCTGGACATCCTGCCGGAGGAGGATGCCAAGACGCATCAGGGGCTGCTGGAGAATTATCTCAACGCCCTCACGGTCTTGCAACGTCACGACGACATGGAACGCCTGGTCAATGACGCAAAGGTGGCGACCATCCTTGATCCCACCACGGTGGCGATGTTTCGCGCCCATCTGGCGTACGTCTTGAAGAAACCCGCCGAGGAGCTGCGCTCCAAGCTGATCGCCGCCAAGGAATCCGCCCAGCTCAACGGCCGTTATCCCGTTCTGCTCCGCATCGCCCAATATGCGGAAGACCGCAGTCACTACGATATCGCCGAGGACGCCTACCGCCTGACCATCAAGGCCGCCCAACGCGCCTCGGCGGCACCCCGGATCGAACGCGATGCCCATGCCGGTCTGATCAAGTCATGTGAGGCCAACCACAATACCGAAGCACTGCTGCAGGCCACGCAGAAGGCCGTTGAGCGCTGGCCGGATGACACCACCTTCATCGAGCGTTATCTCTATGTCAGCCTGCTCACTGGCAGGAACATGGAGCTGAGCCTGAGCCAGGCCCAGAAGCTGCTGCAAATTCAGCCGAAGGACAATCTGCGCAAACTGACCGTGGCGCTCGCGCATTGGCGGCTACAGGACAAGCAGCGGGCGGTGCAATATCTCAATTACATCGACCTGAATCCGCTCACCGAAGGCCAACGCGCGGTGTTTGCGGCCATCGCCAATGGCGGCGGCTTCCATGATGAGGCCGTCGGGGTGATCAAGGCCATCAACCCCAAGGCCGGCATGCTACCGGAGGAACGGCGCTGCTTCGAACGCGCGCTGCAATGAGCCGCGTGCTTATTCGCCGGACCAAACGCGTGAACTGTCCTTGAGCCGACCGTCCACAAACTCCACGCCCTCGGCTTTCAGCAGCGCGAGTTTCTCCCGCACTTTCACGCCTGTCGTCGCACCCGAATAGCCGCCCAAGGTGAGGTCCGCCTTGATCACCCGATGGCAAGGAACTTCTGGGGCGAATGGATTGAGCTTCAGCGCCTGCCCGATGGCCTGCGCAGAGCGACAATGGATCGCTCTGGCGATAGCCGCGTAGGTCGTGACCTTGCCGCGCGGAATCTCGCGAATGAATTCATAAACTTTCTGCTGGAACGGGGTCATAGGCATGAAAAAAGCCGCCTGATAACAGGCGGCTTTGTCATTCATGGCGGAACGGACGGGACTTGAACCCGCAACCTCCAACGTGACAGGCTGGCGCTCTAACCAATTGAGCTACCGCTCCCTCACCAAGAATTGGGCCGCGATACTAAACGCATGCATCGCTCTGGCAAACGGAAACTTGCTTCTGTGGAAGTTTTTCGCGCACGCCGGTGGCGTCATTCAAATTCAGGGTACTTCCTCGCCGGAACCGGTGTAGTACCAACCGAGAACCTTGCCATCGAGTACCACCGCTTGGGCTTCGACAGGCATGAGGCCAAAGATCGTCTTGGCCTCGTAGTTCACCTTGAGACCCCAGCCGTTTTTGCCCTGAACTTGTGCCGGCTGCGGATCTCCCCATGCCTTGATGTTGTCAGGTGTGATTTCCGTGACCTGGCCGCGCTTCATGCTGGCGATCAGCAGCGGATAGGTGCCATCAGTCGCGCGCACCGGCTTGCCACTGGCTTCAACTTCGCTACTGGATGCTGCTGCCACTGGTTGCGCATTGGCCAACTGCCGCCGGGCAGCGCTGGCCTTGAGTTCTTCCGCTCGCACGATTTTCCACTTCTCATAGACCTCGTTGAGCAGTGCTTTCAAATTCGTGCCGTCGATGGGCAGTTGCGCCCGCGCGGCAGACTCCTTGGTCGGTGCCAGCGTCAGCACGCCGTTCTCCGCCGTCATGACGAACGCCTTGCCACCTGCGGCGACTTTGCTGGCCCCCACGCTCATTTTGAACATGGCATCCTGTAGCAAACTCACCTCACGCGGAAAGGCTGACGGTGGAATCTTGAGCCAGTTGCCGGTGAGAACCTCAATGGGATCAAACGTGGGACCTGACGAGGCTGCCGCAGCAGCAGGCGCGGGAGCCGCCGCCGGCGCGGCAGGCTTGGGTTCCGCCTGCATGACCGGCGGTGGTGCCACCGGTGCTGTTTCGGCCACCGTGGATTTCACTTCAGGTTCCAGTTGCGCAGGAACGACTTTTTTCTTTGGCGGTGGGTTAAGACTTTTGAAGACGATTTTCTGTCCCGGAGGTGCCAGGAAGTAATCGTAACCCAGAAAGGTGCCGTCGATGATAAGGATGGTGTAGAAGAGTGATTTCATGAGGGTGGGGGTTGATGCACATGCTTCACCACATGAGCAAGCGATGAAGTACTTCAACTTCTTGGGCCTGCCGTTACATTTTTCCGTCAAGATTGCGTAAAAAGGAGCGGGGACGTGCCGCTTGCGGGCATGACAGGCCGCGCTACATAGCGCCCATGCCCCAACCCAATCTGCTCCTCGGAGTGAACATCGATCATGTCGTGACCCTGCGCCAAGCGCGTTACCGTGCGCTACCGGACTCACCCAACGCCGAACCCGGCGTGCTCGCGGCGGCCTTGGCTTCAGAAGCGGCAGGAGCACACTCCATCACCGTGCATCTGCGTGCGGACCGCCGTCACATCCAGGATGCGGATGTGCGGCTGCTGCGGCGTGAGATCGCCACCAAGCTCAATCTGGAGATGGGCAACACCCGCGAGATTCTCGACATCGCGCTCAATGTGCGCCCTGACTTTGTCTGCATGGTGCCGGAAAATCGTGAAGAAGTGACCACCGAAGGCGGCCTGGATGTGGCAGGCCAGCGTGAAACGCTGCGCGGCACGGTGCAGGCGCTCAATCACAACGGCACCCGCGTCAGCATGTTCATCGACCCGGACCTCGATCAAGTCCGCGCCAGCGCCGAGATCGGCGCGACGATGATTGAGCTGCACACCGGCACCTTTGCCAATCACAGCGGTGCTGAACGTGCTGCCGAGGTGGCGCGTCTCTGCGCGGCAGCAGCGCTGGGACATGAGCTGGGCCTGCAAATCAATGCGGGCCACGGATTGACGACTCAAAATCTCCCGGATATCTGGGCGGTGCCGCATCTCGCGGAACTGAACATCGGCCACCACATCGTCTCGCGCGCCGTATTCATCGGCCTGCAAGCGGCGGTGCGTGAAATCCTGGCCGTGATGGCCACTTACCGCGTTTGACCTGATGACAGCCCAAGGCATCGGCATTGACCTCGTCGAGGTACCACGCATCCGCACTTTGCTGGAGAAACACGGCCAGTGCTTCAAAGAGCGCACCTTCACCGCCGCTGAGATCGCTTATTGTGACTCCTGCGCGGACCCCGCGATGCACTACGCCGCACGTTTCGCCGCCAAGGAGGCCGTGGCGAAGGCGTTGGGCACCGGCCTGTGGGCCGAAGGTGTGAACTGGACGGACATCGAGGTCGTGCGCCAGGAGAGTGGCAAGCCGGAAATCTCCCTGCATGGCATGGCGAAACAACACGCTGGCACCGCCACCTGTCTCGTCAGTCTCACGCACACCCGCGAGCTGGCGATGGCACAAGTGCTGCTGGGCTGAGCTTTCTGCTTTCACGTTTGGAACGCAGCCGCTACAATTCCGGCAGAACATCATGCGACGCGCGATCTACCCTGGCAGCTTCGATCCCTTCACCAACGGCCACCTCGACGTGTTGCAGCGGGCGGCGGGCATTTTTGACAATCTCATCATCGCCGTGGCGCGTGATAATGCCAAACAGAGCCTGTTCAGCGTGGACGAACGCGTCGAACTGATCCGCACCGCCACCAAGGAGATCAGCGGCATTGAGGTCATGCCGTTCGAGGGCTTGCTGGTGAATTTTGCGCGTAAGCACCAGGCCTGCGCCCTCGTACGCGGCCTGCGTGCGGTGTCGGACTTCGAATTTGAGTTCCAACTGGCCCTCATGAATCGTAAACTTGAGCCTAACCTCGAAACTTTGTTTCTCATGCCGCGCGAAGAGTACACCTACATCAGCAGCCGCCTAGTGAAGGAAATCTGCCGCCTCGGGGGTCATATCGAACAGTTTGTCCCCCCGAACGTGGCCGACGCCCTCCGCGCCAAGCTCCAGCAACCCTGATCGCCTCTCATTTTGAACTTTTACCCCCATTCCCCATGCACCGCCCCTTTCACATCGACCTGCGTGCCGTTCCAGACGGCGGCCGGGACATCTCCGGCCTGGAATCCCCTGCTTTTTTTGAATTGGCTGAAACAGACCCCCTCCAGGTCGTCACCCCGCTGAAATATGACCTCCACCTCGAACGCGATGGTGGCGATCTCCTGGTTAGCGGCACGCTAGAGGCCACCTTCAGCATGGAATGCGGCGGCTGCCTCGAACGTTTCGAGCACCGCCTCACCCTGGAAAAGTATGCCACCGAAATCGAGAGTGAGAAGGATGGAACGATCAACTTGACGGATACGATCCGGGAAGATACTCTCCTAGCCCTTCCGAGCTACCCACGCTGTGAGAACGACAATGTTCGTCCTCATCAGTGTCCCGCCGAAGGCAGGTTTGAAACCGTGCTGGAGACAGCCGATGAAGAGCCTCAAGGTGCGGGTCAGGGTGTGTGGGAAGCTTTGAACAAATTAAACTAGACCAGACCCCCACCCGATACTCTCATGGCCAATCCGAAGCGCAGACAATCCAAGAGCCGCCAACGCATGCGTCAAGGCGCGAACCGCTGGAAGGCACCCACTCTCAAGAGCTGCCCAGAATGCGGCACCACCGTCCCCGGCCACGTCGCCTGTCCTTCCTGCGGTTACTACCGCGGTCGTCAGGTGATCAGCAAGGTCGCCGGCGAAGCCTAATCCGCTTCCCCCGTCTCTTTACCAACCCCGCTGCGTCTCACGACGCGGCGGGGTTTTTTGCTTTGCCTGCCTCTGGCATCGCCCGCCAGACAGCGCGGCATTTTCCGCCCGGCTGAACGCGGCAGCGCGACTTAGCGCCCAGTCTCTTTGATGGTTCGCTTAAACCAGTCGCATTCCGCTTTCCACGGTGCCTCCTGGCGCATTTCAGCCACGGTCATGGGCAGGCGGGCGCTCCAATTGCTGTCTGCGGCGACGCCGGGGACATTGAAGCGTTCTTCCAGGCCAAAGAGATCCGTGAGCATGAAGGCGGCAAAGCGGGCATTGCTGGTGAGCAATGCCTCCAGCAGGGCACGGCGGATGTGCTCGTCATAGGCAGGCCAGCCGTCGCCCGTGAAACGCAGGCCGGAAAAATCGCAGAGATCACGCAGTTCTTTTTGAGCGCGAAAACGCTCGCCTTCATCCGCACTTCCCAGATCGCTAACACGGTGGTCCCAGTGCGTCTTCATCGGCTCATGGTCATGCGTGGCGTAGGTGGTGAAGGCGCAGTTGTCGTAATCACTGCCCATGACGACGCGTCCCTGTCCATCATGCTCCCATTGGCTGACTTTGAATCCGGGAATGTCTAGGCTGAGCAGGTGCGGACGCACATAGTCCGGCACCGTGCCCAGGTCTTCGGCGATGACTTCGGCATTACCCTCTATGGCATCGAGAATCATGCGCAAATACTTCTCCCCATTGGCGAGGTTCGCCGCTTTGTGCTCAGGCGTGTCGTCATCATGCTCGATGAAGTGCGGGAGCTGGCCACCGGTGAGCGCCCGGGCCTCCTCATCACTGAGATCGCGGAATTCCGCGTTGCGTGCGGGCCGCCAAGGAAAGCTGTAGATGCGGTAGAAGCCGAGCACGTGGTCGATGCGGAAGACATCAAAAATATCCGTGAGTTTCTGCGTGCGCTGCCGCCACCAGGTGAAGCCGCCCTGCTCCATCACATCCCAGCGATAGTGCGGGATGCCCCAGTTCTGACCCCAGCGCTGCACGAAGTAGTCGTCCTTAAAATAGGTCTCTGGCGGCGCCCCGCCGCACCAGTTGAGATCAAACTGCTCCGGCTGAAAAAACACATCCGCGCTGCACCAGGAGATGCCGAAGGGAATATCGCCCATCAGTTTGACCCCCTTGCTATTCGCGTGGGTGCGCATTTCACGCCACTGGCTGAAGCAGAGCCATTGCACATAGGCGTGGAAAAGGATGCGGGCATCCGTCTCGACCGCGTTTGCCTCGCGCCAAGCGTGGGCTTTGGCAGCGGTATTGATCGTGTCGGGCCAGCTCATCCAGTCCTCGTGGCCGCGATCCTCCATCAGCACCCGAAACAGGCAGAAATTATCCAGCCAGCCCTCCTCCCGCACGCAAAATGCCTTGAATTCAACCAACCGCTCCGGCTGCGTCTCGATCTGGCTGAAGGCACGCCGCAGCAGCGTCGTTTTCAGGCTGCGCACCTTCGGGTAGTTCACCGATCCCTCCCGCAGCAGGTCGGCCCGCAGCAGGCCCGTAGTGGTGCGGTGAAATTTCTCATCCAGCTCAGGAATGACCTCGGGCGTGAGCTCCAGCGTGAGGTAATCCAGCGCCACCGAGCTGATCGCGTTGTAGGGGCTGCTGTCACTGCCCGTCGCATTGATCGGCAGGAATTGCACAAAGCCGAGGCCGGTGTCGGCGGCCCAATCAATCAACTGGCGCACCCCGCCAGTATCACCGATGCCGAGATCCCCCGCCGTGCGGAGAGCGAAGACGGGAATGAGAATGCCTGCGCGGCGGGGCTGGATGGTGGGCATGAGAAAGGAGTGACGAAACGAGAATGAAGAAGACAGAGTGTTTCGTGGTCGTCTGCTGCGATTTAGGCAGCTTGGCAAGCGTATTAGTGCACGATGCGTTCCCGATTTCTGACCTTGCTGCTGTTTGTGACGTCCTCCCCTGCCCTCACGGCGGCAGAGCCAAAGGCACCACGCGTGATCGAATTCCGCGAAGAGCCGCATTCCTACCTTGATTGGCAGCCGAAGGACCGCTTCGCCGAGTTGCAGAAGAAGGCGCTGCAGGGCGAGGTAAAGATCGACACCAGCAACGACAAAGCCTTTCTCACCAGCTTGCTCGAGGCGCTGAACATCCCCATCAGCTCGCAAATCATGGTCTTCTCCGCCAGCTCGCTGCAAAGCGAGATCATCAATCCGCGCAATCCGCGCGCCCTCTACTTCAACGAGGACACCTACCTCGGCTGGGTGCCGGGCGGCTTGATCGAAATCATCGCCGCCGATCCCGAGATGGGGCCGATGTTTTATGTGTTCGACCGCCTACGCCCCGGCGGCCCGGTACCGAACGCGACGCGCTCCACCAAATGCATGAACTGCCACGCCGGCAACGCCACGCGTCGCTTGCCCGGCTTGATCGCCGAATCACTGCTCGTCTCGCGGGCGGGTTCCAGCCTCGAAACGTTCCGCCGTGATGTGCAGGGGCATCAAATCCCGCTGGAAGACCGCTTCGGCGGCTGGCATCTCACCGGCCAGCACAACATCACCAACAACAGAGCGAACGTGATGGGCATCCCGAATGCCGGGAAAAACCAAATCGTCCCCGTCGAGCCGGGCCAGTACTCCGATTTGAGCCTGCACCTGCTGCCCACCAGCGACATCCTACCGAACCTCATCAACGAGCACCAGATGGGCTTCGAAAACCGCCTCGTCTATGCCGTGTACACCGTGCGCCAACTCAAGCACGAAACCAACGGCCCGCTGGGAGCCTCCGCCCTCGCCGAGATCGACGAACGCGCGCAGGAACTCGCCCGCTACATCCTCTTCGCCGACGAGGCGAAATTTCCCAGCAAAGGCATGATCGGCGATCCCGCCTACGCGCAGGATTTCCTGCACGACCGCAAGGCGACCAAGACCGGGCTATCCCTCAAGGATCTGGATCTGAAGACCCGCACCTTCAAACACCGCTGCAGCTTCATGCTCTACACCGACTCTTGGAAAGCCGCCCCGAAGGAGCTGAAAGAGCGCGTCTATTATCACATGGCCCTCTTCCTCCGCGAACAACCCGACGCCCAGCACGCCCACCTGCCACCACCCGAGCGCCTCGCCATCCGCAGCATCCTCAAGGAGACGATGACGGATCTACCCGCGTGGTGGCGGTAGTGCATCTTCCCTTACCAACCCCCCGGTAGGGCGGGCGGTCCCCAGCCCGCCGCCACCTCGGCGCATGGAGGACCATGCGTCCTACCTTTTCCATCTTCACCCCGCCGGAGGCGGCGACGTTGGCGCAGGTTCTTCCTCACCACCGCCGCTGCCCGTCGCGGTCACATGACTGGCGATCTTCCACGCGCCCAGCACGCCCGCGTTGTTGCGGAAGCGGTTCTTGATGATCGTGTCCAGGCACTTCACCGCATCACGTCCCTGGCGCAGCAGGCCGGGCAGAGTGGCGGTGGCACCGCCCTGCTCTTGCAGCGCGCCGCCCTGCCCTCCTCCGCGTCGATCACGTCCTGCGCCTCCGCACGCAGGTCCGCCACCACATCAGTCTCGTAGCCGTGATCAGTGAAGTCCGCCGCCAGATTCAGTTCCTCGATCGCATCGGCAAAGGCGTTGCCCATCGCCGCCAGCAGCGTGTCGTTGTTTCAGGCAGTTCAGTTGGTTGCGTTGACGGTCGTTCATACGGTGCTTGCGGCTGCGGTGGTGTTTCGGTGCCCGGCTCGGCGGCGTCTGCGCCGACTCGCCCGGCTTGTAAGGGAATTTTTTTCTGATCGAGTCGATAGCCCGCGTCTAGTCGCAGACCCGGGGTATCGAAGAACAGTGGTATCATGAATTTTTGGCATGGTGCGCAGATTTCGCCCGCCACTTCGATGCTGCGGTGGACGTTTTTCGTCTTTCTCATGCCACAGAATCCCAGCGCTGAGACAGGAATGCCGCAGCCCTCCGGGTAGAGCTAAGTCTCCACTTCTACCAGTCGCCTCTCCCCCAGTTCTGGATTCCCTTGCACTCCCTAAGTCTCTCCGCTTGGATGCACGCCGCCTAGGGAACCCTTCACTGACCGGGCAACTCTGTCTTTTCAAATGGCCCTCCACCCCGACTTTCCCACATCACCCTACGCGCCGCTGATTCCTGAACAGCGGTGGTTCCCGGCGGATGAAACGCTGCGTGCGAGCCGCTACGACATGCTGCTCCCACCTTTGGTGGCCAAGATCAGGAAGGAAGTCTTCGATTGGCGCAGCAAAGGCTATCCGGGCGCTTCTCCCACTTCCGTCGCGCTGTTGCGCTGGTGGTTTGAGACGGACCACCTCTTGGAGAATGCGGACGGCTCGCTATCGCCCTTTCAGTATTACTATGCCCAGCGCGAGGCGGTGGAATCCGTCATCTGGCTGTATGATGTGAAGCAAGCCCGCGACAAGTTCGACTTGCTGCGCTTCGATGCTTCCGGTTCCGTCTCACACGGCATGTTCAGTGAAGACTGGCCGCGCTATGTGCTGAAGATGGCGACCGGCGCGGGCAAAACGAAGGTCATCTCGCTGCTCATCGCCTGGAGCTTCTTCCACAAGCTCTATGAGGCCGACTCCACGCTCTCGCGGAACTTCCTCGTCATCGCCCCAAACATCATTGTGCTCGACCGCCTCCGTGCCGACTTCGATGGGCTGAAGATCTTCTTCAATGATCCCATCCTGCCGGACAACGGCCATGCTGGACAGAACTGGCGGGATGACTTTCAGCTCACGCTGCACATTCAAGATGAAGTGCGGGTGGTCCGCGAGTCGGGAAACATCTTCCTCACCAACATCCATCGTGTCTTCCTCGGCGATGTGACCGAGCCAAGTCTCGAAGACGATGACCTGCGCGACTACTTCCTCGCCGATGCCTTTGGTGCGAAGCCCGCTGGTAAGACCACCGACAGCAAGACCGACCTCGGCGAGATCGTCCGTGAAATCGAGGAACTGGCCGTCTTCAATGACGAGGCGCATCACATCCACAATCCCAAGATGGCGTGGTTCAAGTCCATTCAGGACATCCACCACAAGATGCTGCAAAAGGACTGCCGTCTCACCTTGCAGGTCGATGTCACGGCCACGCCCCGGCATGACAATGGCGCGATCTTTGTGCAAACGGTGTCGGACTATCCGCTGGTGGAAGCCATCCATCAGAATGTCGTGAAGCATCCCGTGCTGCCGGACGCCGCCAGCCGTGCCAAGCTCCATGAGCACAAGAGCGCCATCTTCACCGAGCACTACAAAGACTACTTGGCGCTTGGCGTCGAGGAATGGCGGAAGAGCTATGCAGAGCACGAGCCGCTGGGGAAGAAAGCGGTGCTCTTCGTGATGGTGGATGACACCAAGAACTGCGACGAGGTTGGCGAATACCTGGAGAAGATTTGCGCGGAATTGCAAGGAGCCGTGCTGGTCATTCACACCAAGAATAATGGCGACATCTCGGAAGCCGCTTCGGGCAAGAACAAGGAGGAACTCGAAATCCTGCGCAAACAGTCGAACGAGATCGACTCCTGGAAATCACCCTTCAAAGCCATCGTCTCCGTCCTCATGCTCAAGGAAGGCTGGGATGTGCGCAACGTCACCGTCATCTGCGGTCTGCGTGCTTATGCCGCGAAGTCGAACATTCTGCCCGAGCAGACCCTGGGCCGTGGTCTGCGCCGCATGTATTTCGGCAGCGAAGTGGAGGAAACTGTCTCCGTCATGGGCACGCCGGCCTTCATGGAGTTCGTCGAATCAATTCAAACGGAGGGCGTCAGCTTCGAGCAGGTGCCCATGGGCGAAGGCGCGCAGCGCAAGGACCCGATCATTGTCGAAGTCGATACTGAGGACACATCGAAGAACCTTGATGAACTCGACATCCCTATCCCGAAGCTCAGCCGCCGCTTTCAGCGCGAGTTCAAAGACCTCGGCGATCTTGATCCCTCGTCGTTTGGCAACAAGCGACTGCCGTTGAAGCCCTTCTCGCCGGAGGAGACGCGGGAGATCGTGTTCAAGACCATGCTGGATGCCGAGATCCATCACATCATTCATCTCGATGGCTCCGGGCCCGCTGACTACCGCAGTGTGGTAGCCTTCTTTTCCCGGCAGTTGCTTAAAGACCTGCGCCTCGTCGGTTGCTACGATCTGCTTTATCCGAAGGTCCGCGACTTCATGCGTGACCACCTCTTCAGCACCAGCGTAGATCTCGAAGACGCCGTCGTCCTGCGATATCTCTCCGAGCCTGAGGTCGGCAAGGTGCTCTACGACACCTTCAAAGTGGCGATCAATGCCCTCACCGTCAGCGATACCGGCAGCACCCGCATTGAGGACTACATCAAGCTCCGCCACACGCGGCCCTTCCGCACCGATCACCGTCCGTTCCTCGCGGCGAAGAAATGCATCTTCAACAAGACCGTCGGCGAAGCCAATGCCGGAGGCTTGGAGCTATCCTTCGCTGCCTTCCTGGAAGCCGCACCCGATGTCCAGGCCTTCGCCAAGAACTACTTCGCTGTTGGTTTCAAGCTCGACTACGTCAAGGCCGACGGCGGCCTCTCCAACTACGTGCCCGACTTCCTCATCCGCACCACCGACCGCATGATCTGGGTCGTCGAAACCAAAGGCCGCAAGGAACTCGATCTCCCGCAGAAGATGGCCCGCCTGAAGCAGTGGTGCGCGGATGCCACCGCTGCCGAAGAGAGCGGCCAGCGCTACGACTTCGTCTTTGTGGACCAGGAGAGCTTCGAGAAGCACAAGCCCGCCACCTTCGCCGCGCTTGCCACGGCGTTCACCGGTTACAAAATGCCATCATGAACCCACTCCCGGCACAACTTTATCTGGACGGATTGGTGGCGGAGCTGCGCAAGCTTCCCACCGAAACACCATGGCTGGAGTTCAAGGAGAACAACAGCAACCCCGAGGACATCGGCGAGTATATCTCCGCTCTTGGCAACATGGCGGCGCTTCACGGCAAGGCCTCCGGTTATCTCATCTGGGGGGTGCAGGATGGAACCCACCAAGTCGTGGGCACCAGCTTCTCGCCAGCCAAAGCCAAAAAGGGCAACGAAGATTTGGAAAGCTGGCTCACCCGTCTCATCTCCCCACGGGTGCATTTCCAGTTTCATGAGCTGATCCATGACGGCCAGCCCGTCGTCGTGCTGGAGGTGCCGCGCGCTCCGGGCAGGCCGCTTCAATTTCAAGGGGTGGAGTTCATCCGCGTCGGCTCGTATCGGCAAAAACTGAAGGATCATCCGCAGATCGAAAAGGAACTCTGGCGGGTGTTCGACACGACACCCTTCGAGGAGACCCTCGTCATGGAGCATGTCGATGCCGGCACCGTGCTGTCGCTGCTCGACTACCCCGCCTATTTCGAGATGCTCTCCCTGCCGCTGCCGGAGAATCGCGATGGCATTCTGGAAAAGCTTGCAGACGAGCGGATGATTGTCCGCGATGCAGCGGGCGGCTGGGGAATCACCAGTCTGGGGGGCATTCTGCTTGCCAAGAACCTTGATGCCTTCAAGACGCTCTCCCGCAAGGCCCTGCGGGTGATCATCTATGAAGGCAAGAACCGGCTCCGGGCCGTGCGTGAGCACCAGGGCAAAAAGGGCTATGCCGCCGACTTTGCCAGTCTCATCCAGGTCATCAACACGCTGGTGCCCCGCAATGAGGTGATCGGCCAGGCGCTGCGCAAGGAAGTGCCCATGTATCCCGAGCCTGCCATTCGCGAGATCGTGGCCAACGCGCTCATTCATCAGGACTTTTCCATCACCGGAGCCGGACCCATGGTCGAAATCTTCTCGGACCGCCTGGAAGTGACCAATCTCGGCCAGCCGCTCATCAAGACGGAGCGCTTCCTCGACAGCCCGCCCCGCTCCCGGAATGAAATCCTCGCCTCCTTCATGCGGCGCATCAACATCTGCGAGGAACGTGGCACTGGCGTGGACAAGCTGGTCTTCCAGACGGAGTTATTTCATCTGCCAGCACCACTGTTTGAAGCGCCCCCGGGCGCCACCCGCATCGTCCTTTTCGGCCACCGGACGCTCGCGGAGATGGACCGTGCGGATCGTTCTCGCGCCTGCTATTTGCATGCCTGCCTGCGGTATGTCGAGCGTGACCCCATGACCAACTCCAGTCTCCGGGAACGCTTTGGAATTGCCGAAGAGAACCTCTCCATGGCCTCCCGCATCATCAAAGACGCCATTGAGGACGCATTGGTGAAGCCGTTTGATGCCCAACAAGGCCGCAAATATGCCAAATACCTGCCCTTCTGGGCGTGATTGCGGCCAACGGATCTTATTTGACTGTTATTTGACTGGAAACCCTTTTACCCCGCCCACTGCCCCCCCGACCGCCCTCAAGTTTCCTGATTTTACAAGGGTTCCAGCCCGTTGAGCCCTCCCGATTCTTATTTGACTGTTATTTGACTGGAAGCCCTCCGCGCTCGCTTTTTTCATCCTTTCGCATTCATCCTTCTTCCTTTCCGCCATGCCCCGCCACTCTGCCGAACACGAAGACCTCACCGAGGTGAACGTTTTCCGTCTTTTTTATGCCGAGGAATCACCGCGCTTGAGCCTGAACGCCGCTGTTGTTGGAGCGCGAGTATGGCTGACGCGTCCGTCGTAGCCTTAGCGAAGAAGGAGGCCCAACCCGCATTTCTCACACCCTCTTCTAGACACAGGGACGCTCTGTTTTGCCGCAAAGGGGCGGAGGAGCAGAGGTGGCAGAGTTTTTCCCCTTCATTCTCTGCGTCCTCCGCCTCTTTGCCCCTCTGCGGCTAAAACGAGTGTGAGAAATGCGGGTTAGTCCTCCTCGTCCTCAAAAGGAACCGCAGGGCCAACGTGGCAGCATGCGTTTTCCACGCACGCCATCCAGCCCCTGCGGGTTTGGCATCCCGACCCAGGATGTCTGAGCCCTGGCGCAGCAAATTAAAATGGAGGTTATCACCTTACTTCACCACCACCCGGTAAAACACGCGCCCGCTTGGTGGTGTGACGACATCCGCCGCGCTGTTGAGAGGTGGTGTTGCTTCCACGTTGTCGGTGACGGTCGTCCACTGTGAGAGATCAAAGGAGCGTTCAACGCGGTAAAGCCGGCCTGTAGCCGAAGCCCACGAAATTGTGGTCGTTGAAGTGCCGCTGACGGCATTCGTGATCACATTGAATTGCCCCACGGCCAGACGAGAGG
>JBDNIB010000775.1:0-10629 GCA_041688535.1 Prosthecobacter sp. | reverse complement strand
TTGACCTCGTCATCGAAGCGGCGCAGCGTTTCGAAGCCACCGTCATAGACGGCCTGGCCGTCCCGCAGCACACGGGCACGCTGCTTGCGCTGCATGGTGCCATCGGTGACGACAGAACCGCCGACGAAGCCTTTGTTGACCTTGAAGACTTGCTTCACGCGGGCATGGCCGAGCATCTTCTCGCGGGTAAGCGGGTCGAGCAGGCCCTGCATTGCCTCTTTGACCTGATCGATCAATTCATAGATGATGGAATAGAGCTTCACCTGCACGGTCTCGCGCTTGGCGGTGGTGAGCGCCTTGTTCTCCACCTTGACGTTGAAGCCGATGATGATGGCGTCGGAGGCGCTGCCGAGCAGCACGTCAGACTCATTGATGGCACCGACCTCCTGGTGCAGAATGTCGAGGTTGCATTTCTCGCTCTGGATGTCGTTGAGACACTTGGCGACGGCCTCGACGGAACCCTGCACGTCGCATTTGAGGACGACCTTGAGGGCCTTCTTGTTGTTGTCCTCGATGCTGGCAAAGAGATGCTCCAGCGTGGAGCGGCGCGGGATGTTGAGCTTCTTCTGACGGATTTCTTCCAGACGTTCGACGCTGAGTTTTTTGACATCGCGCTCGCTGGTCATCACGACGACTTCGTCGCCGACGTGCGGCATGTCGCTGAAGCCGATGACCTCGCACGGCATGCCGGGGAGGACTTCCTTGATGGGTTCGCCACGGTCATTGAGCAATGCTTTGACCTTGCCCCAATGCGGGCCGCAGATGAATGCTTGGCCGACTTTGAGCGTGCCCTGGCCGATGATGACGGTGGCCACGGGGCCTTTGCCGGCGACCATGGAGGATTCGATGACGGTGGCGCGTGGCGCGGCCTTGGGGTCGGCCTTTAGCTCTAGCACCTCGGCCTGCAGGGCCATGGTTTCAAGCAGGCCGTCGAGTCCGAGGCCGGTTTTGGCGGAGACTTCCAGGCACTCGATCTGACCACCCCAGTCCACAGGTGCGAGGCCGATATCCTGCAACTGGCCTTTCACGCGCATGACGTTCGCGCCGGGGACATCGCACTTGTTGATGGCGATCATGAGCTGCACACCAGCGGCCTTGGCGTGACTGAGCGCCTCCTTGGTCTGCGGCATGATACCGTCGTCGGCAGCGATGACGAGCACAACGATGTCCGTGACGTTGGCACCACGGGCACGCATGGCGGAGAACGCGGCATGGCCGGGGGTGTCGATGAAGGTGATCGGGTGCCCGTTGTGGAAAACGCTATAGGCACCGATGTGCTGCGTGATGCCGCCCGCCTCACCGGCGGTGACCTGCGTCTTGCGCAGTGCGTCCAGCAGAGAGGTCTTGCCATGGTCAACGTGACCCATGAAAGTGATGATCGGGGCGCGGAGCTCCAGTTTTTCCTGCTCCACCTCCTCCGGCGCTTGGGCGACCGGCTCAACGACGGCCTCCTCGGCCTTGTGGACGCCGCCGCCTTTCTCGCGCTTGTCGCGCTCCAGCTTGAAGCCGTGCTTCTCACAGATCTTCTCGGCGATCTCGATGTCCACGGCCTTGTCGGCACTGGCGAAGACCTTGAAGGCGATCAGGTCGGAAATGATCTTGAAGGGCTTCAGTCCCATCTTGTCCGCGAGGTCCTTGACCACGATCGGCGGCTTCAGATGGATGATTTTCTCGCCATTTTCTCCCAGCTCAAACTCGGCCACTTGCACTTCCGCCGGCGGGGCGTGAACGATCGGCACGATCGGTTTCGGCGGAGAGTCATCCCTCACCAAGGAGATCGGCGGCAGGGCGTTCTCTGCATCGGCAGGACGGCGGCGCACCTTCGGCTTGTCGTCATCCTCAAAGAGGTTGAGCGCGGCGGCTTTCCGCTCATCCACCGTAGGTTTCGCGGGAGCGGCAGGCTTCTCGGGCGGTGGAGGGGGCGGAGTGGCCCCTAATCTTGGCAAGGCTGCGCCTGCCTTGCCCGCTCCCCTGCTGCGGGGTTTTTTTTCCTCGATCAACGAAAGCACTTTGCCTGCGGCCGCATTTTTGGGCTTGGCGCTTTCGACTGGCACGTCTTCAGTTCCAACTTTGTCGGTGGAAGACTTGCTCTTTGGGGCGGATGAGGACTTGCTGGGCATGTGGGAGTTGGATCGGGCGAGCGGCGTGGGGGGCTGGCTGGTCGGAGAGTTGGAAGTTGATGTGAGGCGTTTTCATGACGGCACGGGAGCTACTGTGCCGCCGGAGCGGAAGCATGTGCCTGAGCCTTTGCAAGAATCTGTGCGGCGAGTTCGAGGTTCCCGTCGAGCACTCCGGCGATGTCATCGACATCGACGCCGCTGACGAGCGTGCTGAGATCGCCCATGCCGCCCTGTGTAAGCTGGTGGGCCACCGCCTCGGAGACGCCGAGGGCGTCCACGAGATGATGCACCGCGCTGCCGATCTGGCCTGCAAAGACCTCGGCAGCGTGCTCATCTTTTTCAATGACCAAGTCCATGCCCACCAGACGCGAGGTCAGGCGCGCATTCTGGCCGCGACGGCCGATGGCCTTGGAAAGATCTTCCTCGCTGACGGTGAGGCGTGCCTCTTTCTTCTCATTGTTCACCTTGATGGAGAGCACCTTGAGCGGCTTCAATGCCTCACGCACGAACTCGGCGGGATCAGACTTCCAGCGGATGATGTCCACCTTCTCGTTATTCAGCTCGCGGACGATGTTCTTCACACGTGCGCCACGCAGACCGACGCAGGCACCCACCGGGTCCACCTTCTCGTCTTCGCTGTGAACGGCCACCTTCGTGCGGTAGCCCGCCTCACGCGCGATGCTGGCGATCTCCACGGTACGGTCGCCGATCTCACTGACTTCAAATTCAAACAGCCGACGCACAAAGTTCGGATGCGCACGGGAGAGGATGATCTCCGGGCCACGACCGCTGTCCTTCTCCACTGCCTTCACATAGAAGCGCATGCGGTCGCCGGGGGTGTAGTCCTCGGTGGACACACGCTCCTTGGAGGTCATCACGCCTTCGAACTTGCCGAGATCGACGATGACATCGGACTTCTCAAAGCGGCGCACCACGCCGTTGACGACGTCGCCGGTGCGGTCCTTGAACTCCTCATAGAGGTTTTCCTTTTCCGCCATGCGCAGGCGTTGCAACATCGTCTGCTTGGCCGTCTGCGCGGCGATGCGGCCCATGTTCGGGTGCGTGACTTCGATCTCGATCTCGTCGCCGATCACCGCGTCCTTCTTGAACTTCCGGGCCTTGGCCAGCGGCAGCTCCTCGAACGCATTGGTCACGGTCTCGACGACCAACAGCTTGGCGAAGGCTTTGATGGTGCCTTTTTCAGGATCAACGTCGATGCGCAGCTCGCGTGCAGGGCCAATGCTTTTCTTGGACGCCGCCAGCACTGCCTGCGAGAGAGCCTCGACCATTTTGCCACGGTCGATGCCTTTCTCTTTCTCGTAGTAATCGAAAAGGGCTTTGAGTTCGCTGATCATAAAAAATTCGTGATGTCACCAGACAAAAAAAGCGGGGAATGGCCCCACTCTCGCCGTGAAAACGCTAATTCTGTCCGGGAAGGACGCGGATCATAAAGGAGTGTCAAGAATCGGCAAGTGGAAAAAGGGTGTTATGCCGTGGTGTTCGTGGTTTTTTTTCGCAAGCGTCTAACCTGACCTACTCACGAAAGAGGCATCCGCTGCGTCACCTCGCCGCCGCAGCAAGATTTGAGGCATTGGATCGGGATTTTCGCCGGTCGTGACCTTGCAAAACCCGGTTTTCGCTCCATCCAGGCATGGCGCCGCCCCACCGGCCCCTATTTTCTCTACGGAGGCGGTCCGCTCTTTGGAGCCGCTGCTCCCTGCGCTGCCCGCCGCTCGCGGCACGCGCGCTTGCAGCGCTTGTCCGATGACTTGCGCCACTCATTCGCTGCCGGGGCACCTGGCAGCCAGAGGCACTTCCACCCGGCCTTTGCGCACGCGCACTCTGGCCGCGAGCTTGCAGAGCTTCATGCGCACTTCGCTAAAGCTCGCCGGCGCAGCTTTTTGATCACGCGGCGCAGGATGCCGCGAATGGCCCTGGCGCAGGGCGTGTTGATTCACTCGCCGCCTCACGGCTCGTTCCCCCCTGCGGGGCAGCCTGCGGCGGTCTATCTCGCCCACATGTGCGCTGAACATGCCGCACTCCTGCTGCCCATAGACGAGGCAGGCAGTGGAGTCGCGATCCAGCACGCGGCCCGCTGGAGCTTTGCCCGCGTAGCCGACGATGCAGTTCTCCACCATCGCAGCAAAGGCGCTTCGGTGCGAGCGCCTGGGCGAGGTGCGCAATGTCACCGCACTGCGCCGCATGACGCGCCAGAGGAGCTGCCCGGCATCGCCGGACATAAGCGGCGCGTCGAAACAACAGCGCAGGCGGGTGCGCTCCGGTAGTTGCGTGTCGATGAACTCGGGGATTAGCTCGCGTCGGACTGGGTTTGGCATGGTTTGAACGCCCGCATGGATAGCTCAATGCAAACCAAACCCAGACACGGCCACCCGCTCGCTCTATGGCATGGACGGCCCGGATTCGCCTCGAACGGCCTATGGGCGGCAATGCCTACTCGCGCGGCGGTTGGTGGAGCGCGGCGTGCGATTTGTGGAACTGAGTTGCCTGCTCGACAGCACGCGGGTCGTGTGGGCGGGCAAGTTTGGCCGTACGCCATTCGCGCAGGACAGCGATGGCCGCGATCACAATCCCTATGGCTTCACCATCTGGATGGCCGGTGGTGGTGTGAAACCCCGCCACATTTACGGTGCGACGGATGACGTTGGCTATCACGCCATCGAGAACCCCTGCACCGTCTATAACATGTGGGCCACGATGCTGCACCTCATGGGCGACTGACGTATCGCTTCAGCGGCCGTGATTTACGGCTCACTGATGTGCATGGGAATATGCTGCGGGAGGTGATCGCGTGACCCTGAGATGACAAAGGGCTGCATGCGACAGCCCTTTGAAATGCATGATGCGGATGAGAGCACCGCGCTCCGGGGTCACGCCTCTAGCTTCCAGGGGCCGCGATACTCGCGGCTGAGGAGCTTGCTGGCGTCGGCGTCGCCGATGATTTCTTCTTTGACCGGGTCCCATTTGAGCGGGCGGTTCACGAGGAAGGAAATCAGGGCGAGATGGCCGGGCGTAGCGCTGCGATGCGCGGTTTCGACCGGCGTGACGGTTGGTTGGCGGCTCTTGACGCAGTCGAGGAAGTTGCGGTGGTGACCGGGGGTATTGTAGAGGCGGGTCTTGATGATGTCATCGCCCAGATTCGGCGCGGTGGCGGATTCGACGACCTCGCTGTTCGGATCTTTGTCGTCTTTGCGCTTTTTGACGATTTTTTTCAGCTCAGGCTTCGAGGCATCATACGAGCCACGGTTCACATGAATCCAGCCGTCCGTGCCGATCCATTTCGTGCCCATCTTGATGTCGTCATGGCCACCGGCGATGGTCATGGTGATGTCACCGGCATATTTGACCTCAGCACGATACTTCGTGGCGGTGTTCCAGATGTCGGTGCGCGGCGGCATGTCCACCTGGAGGGGATTGATTTCCAGCGGGCCGCTGCTGTCCATGTCCATGCCCCAGTGGGCGATGTCGCAGTGGTGACCGATCCAGTCGAGAAGCTGGCCGCCACCGATGTTGTAATCCCAGCGCCAGTTTTTGTGAATGCGGCACTCGATGTAGTCCTGCATCGTGGCAGGTCCGATCCACATCTCGTAATCGAGCTCGGCAGGCGGCGGGGTGACATCACGCTTGTCCTTGGTGCCGGCGAAATCGTTGTGGCCGCTGGGCAGGCCGACCTGCACCTCCTTGAGCTTGCCAATAAGGCCGTTGCGGACGATTTCGGCTCCAATACGGAAGTTGTTCTCGCTGCGCTGCCAGGAGCCGGTCTGCCAGATACGGCCATGCTTCTGCACGGCCTTCACGATGGCCTGCTGCTCGGCAATGGTGCGGGCGAGCGGTTTTTCACCGTAGATGTCCTTGCCGTTTTTCGCGGCCTCGATGGAAGTGAGCGCGTGCCAGTTGTCCGGTAGGGCGAGCATGACGGTGTCGATGTCCTTGCGGGCCATAACTTCGCGGTAGTCGTGATAGCCTTTGCAGTCCTTGTTCTTGTAAGCGCCGTTGATGGTGTTTAGCGCCTTATCGAGATTGCGTTTGTCGATGTCGCAGGCGGCGACGATCTGGCAATCCTGTTCCTGGAGAAATTTGCCGGTGTTGCTGGGCCCCATCATGCCCCAGCCGAAGACGGCCATGGTGATTTTGTTGGAGGGAGCATTCTGACCAAGTACGCTGGCTGGAATGATCGTCGGAAAGCCAATGACGGCGGCGGATTTGGCAATGAACTGACGGCGGGAGGACACGGGAATGCGTTTCATGGTGATGGATTTGCTGATGAATGAGTTTTAATCGAAATCTCGGTGGCAAGTCCAGCCGCAAATCAGAATTACTGCTAACAACTCGTCGGCACACGCAGGGCCAGCTTCACGGCATGTGGAATGGCCCCGAGCACGAAACCGAGGCAATCGACAGCGCCCTGCGGCTTGCCGGGCAAAGCGATGACGAGGCTGCGGTCCACAATGGCCGCAAGGCAGCGTGATAAAATGGCGTTCGGGGTGAGTTCGAGCGATTTCATGCGCATGACCTCGCCAAAGCCGGGAATCTCGACGCGCATGATGCCACGAATGGCCTCCGGTGTGACATCACGTTCCGCGATGCCGGTGCCGCCGGTGGTGAGAATGAGACCACAGCCTTGAGCCGAAAACGAACGAATGGCATCCTGGATGCGCGTGAGATCATCAGACACGATGGCCTCGGCTGCGACGCTCCAGCCACAACCTTCGGCGGCCTGCTTCAGGGCAGGACCGCCCAGATCGTCATACACGCCCTGACTGGCACGGTCAGAGACGGTGATAATGCCGACTTGCATGCGTGCGCGTCAGTTTGATTTGAAATGAACTCAAGCAACCGGATTTCGGGCCTTATTGGGCCTGCGGCTTGGTGCCAGCCTGGGATTTCTCCTCGCTCTTGGCCGCTGTGGTGGGCTTGTGATCGAGTTCGATGAGGTCACGCAATATATAGATCGTTTCCAATTTCATCGGCTCGATGCCATAGGGGAACTTGGCGTTGCCTGATGTGCCATCGTCATCTTTGGCCGCAGCGGTGCGCATACCGGAGTTCATTTCCTTGGTGAAGGCGGACTCAGGGACGAGTTCGGCTTTGTCCACGTTGTCGAGGGTGATGTGGTAGGTTTGGAAGCCATCGTCTTTGAGGCGTGCCGCAATTTCCTTGGCACGTTTTTCACGCTCCTCGCTCTGCTTGTCGCGACGGTTTTCAGTATCAATGCGCTCGTTTTCACGTTCCTGCAGATTCAGCGTGACGGTATTGCGGTCGATTTTGTCTTTGAGGCGCTTGGACTCGTCCAGGATGATCTGGAACTCAGGATTGGCGGCGATGCGGCTCTGCACACGCGAATTGATCTCATCGATCGGAAACGGGCCTTTGCGGAACAACGGGTATTTGCGCGGCGGGATGGTGTCGTAGGGCAGCGGGTTTTCAGCAGCGCTTTCGCCGATGTCCAGCACGTCGCGGATGGAAGGCAGCGCGATGTCGGACTCCACGCCTTTAAGCTGGGTGGAACCACCGGCGATGCGGTAGAACTTTTGAATGGTGACCTTGAGGTCACCGGCACCTTTTTTGTCGCTGAAGAAAGGCATGTAGCGCTCAACTGGGAGAATGGTCTGCACGGTGCCTTTGCCGAAGCTGGCCTTGTCGCCGACGATGAGGGCGCGGCGGTAATCCTGGAGGGCGGCAGCGAGAATTTCGGAGGCGGAGGCGCTGGCCTTGTTGATGAGGACGATCATGGGGCCGTCATAGACGGGCTTCTCGTTGTCGCTATCGCGCCAGGTGACGCTGCCGCGCCAGTCCTTCGCCTGCACGACGGGACCGGCGGGAACAAACAGGCCGGTGAGTTTGATGGCCTCGTCGAGAGAACCGCCACCATTGTCACGCAGGTCGAGCACGAGACCGTCAATTTTCTCCTTCATGAGGCGGCGCAGCAGTCGCTCCACATCGGCGCTGGTGCTGACGGTGCCGTTTTCCATATCGGCGTAGAAATTAGAGAGATTGATCCAGCCGACTTTGAGCGGCTTGCCCAGCTCCGGCGGGGTGACGAGCAGCTCGGCGTTGGCCAGCTTCTCTTTGAGCGGCACTTCGTCACGCACGATGGAGATGATGCGGTTGGCGGAAGGATCGTCAGCGGGGACAATCTTGATGCGCACGGTGGTGCTTTTATCACCACGAATCATCTCAACGATCTTCTGTAGCTTCAGGTACTTCACGTCGATGAATTCGTCCTTGTCCTGCGCGACACCGATGATGCGGTCGTTGAGCTTGAGTTCCCCCTGCTTGTCAGCCGGACCGCCAACAACGATGCCCTGGATCTCAGCGCCATCGTCCTTCTGGCCTAACAGAGCGCCGATGCCGACGAGCTTGTGCGACATGTGGATTTTGAAATTGTCGCTCTCGTCCGTGCTCATGTACTCGGTGTGCGGGTCATAGGCGGTAGCGAGGCTGGAGAGGAAGAAGTTCACCACGTCCTTGCTGTCATTCTCATTGATGCTTTCGAGCAGGCGCTCGTAGTCTTTGAGGACGCGCTCTTTCGGCGTCATGTCCTTCTCATCTTTTTCCTTTTTGGGAGCGTCTTTGATAGCGAGTTTGGGTTCTTCTGGCACCTTGGGCATGTCAGGGTTGATAACTTCAGGGCTGACCGTCGCGGCGGCGACATCAGGGCTGCCAGTGGGAGTCTTCGGCGATTTGGCCTCGGCGGTGCCGTCCTTTTTGGCGGCAGCCTTCTCGGCCTTCTTTTTCTCGTCACGAATGCGGGCATCAGCGACCAGACGTTCGGCGAGGAGGTTGTCCTCAATGATGTCGAGCCAGATTTTGTCCTGCGCGGCCTTGTCCTGCGGCCACGGGGCCTTGTCGCGCTTGATCTCGATGCTGCGCTTGGAGTCGAAGGTGAACTTGTTGGATTCGAGCGCCTTTTTGAGCAAGTCCACGCGCTCGTTCACCCGCACCTTGTAGATGTCGTAAATCTCGATCGCCGGGCTGATGTTCCGCATCAGCACATGATCGTCGAGCGTGGTGTCGTACTTGTCCTTGAAGTCGGCCACATCCTTCTCGGTGAAGAAGATGTGCTTGAAGTCGAGCATGTTCAGGTAATTCTGCAGCATGGTGCCAGACACCTTGTCGTCGAAGTCCTGCTTCGAGTAGTGGTGATTCTGCAGCATGTAGGCCACATGCATGGCCACCTGGCCATAGTTGGTCTCCGCTTGCGCCGAGGGGATGAGAAGCGCGATGGCGGAAGCCGCTGCCGCGACGGGGGTGAGGATAAATCGAGTCATGGGGGTAAACGTCCTGAGCTATAACGAACCTCGCGGAGCGTTTTGCGTTCAGATTTTGCCTTTTCCGAGTTGAAATGTCCAACGCTTTCCCGTCTTTCACCCTCCTCATGCCCAAAATCTCCACCTACACCGGCGGCATCGCCGCCACCAACGGCTTCCTCCTCCCCCTCCCCGGCGGCACGCTCCTGGTGGATGCACCCGATGGCATCGCTGCCTGGCTGAAGCAGCAAAACGTGCATGTTGATGCCCTCTTCCTCACCCACCAGCACTTTGATCACGTTCTCGATGCCGCTGCCGTCAAAGCCGACCACGGCTGCCGAATCTACTCCTATGCACCGTATTCACGCGATCTGACGCTGGAGATACTCTACGGAGCGGTGACGGGAAGCCCATTCTCCGTGCCGACGTTCGAAGTCGATGAAATCCTCGAAGGCAAGGACACCCTCGCCGCCCTCGGCGAAACTTGGCATATCTACCATGTACCCGGCCATTCGCCGGACAGTGTCTGTTTCCATCTCGAATCGCAGCACCTCCTCTTCGGCGGCGACGTGCTCTTCCTCGACGGCATCGGCCGCACCGACTTCCCCGGCGGCTCCACCCAGCAGCTCCTCAGCGGCATCGAAGAAAAGCTCTTCATTCTCCCCGACGCCACCCGCGTCTTCCCCGGTCACGGCGACGACACCACCATCGGTCGCGAGCGCCAAGAAAATCCCTTCCTCGACTGATTCCGTCATTCTGCATTCGTCATTCGTCATTTCCTCCGATGCCCCGCTCCCTCCATGACCTCACTTTCGACCAGCTCCGCGAGCTGATCGTCGCCGCAGGTCTGCGCCCGGCACATGCTGGCACGCTATGGAACACGCTCCACTTCAAGGCGATGCCCGATCCCCTCGCCCGTGAGGATCTCGCCCCGCCGCTGCGCAAATGGCTCACCCAGGTGCTCGGCGACGGCTCCTGGACGCTCGACCTGCCACCCGCCTCCTCCGACACGCCCAGCAGCGATGGTTTGACCCGCAAGCTCCTCCTGCGCATGGCCGACGCCCAGGAGATCGAGACCGTCATCATGGGCTACCCCGGCCGCCACACCGCCTGCGCCAGCACCCAGGCCGGTTGCGCCATGGGCTGCGTCTTCTGTGCTACGGGACAGATGGGCTTCGTGCGGCATTTGCGCCCCGGCGAAATCGTCGCCCAGGTGCTGCATGCCCAGCGCATCGTCCGTG
>JBDNIB010000774.1:0-1949 GCA_041688535.1 Prosthecobacter sp. | reverse complement strand
TCACCGGTGAACTGCCCTCAGCCTAACTCCCTCTCATGAATACGGACGTTCCCATGCCTCCTGAATCGGCATTTGTCGATGGTCGCCTCCTCGTCACCGAAATTCAGGGGCGGGAGCCAAACAGCATCCTCCGTCCGCTCGAATGCCGGGCATCAGATGGGCACCGTTACTTCATCAAGACGCGGTGTTCGGACAAGCTGCCCTTGGTATGTGAGTGGGTGTGCAGCAGTCTCGCCCACGCGCTAGGACTGCGCTGCCCGTCCATCTGCATCGCCTGGCTGCCCGCCCCGCTTGTGAATGAATGCAGGTTCTCCGACTATGATCTTGTCCCTGGCTGGGCTTTTGGTTCGCAGGCGGTGGAATTGGCGGACACCTTCCCGAAAGCAGCCTCCAAAGATGTGCCGCCCGATGAAAGGCTGCGTGTGCTGGCCTTTGACCACTGGATCAATAACTGTGACCGTCGGGATGCGAATCCAAACCTGCTCTGGCAGGCACCAGAGAAGGCCCTGTGGATGATTGACCACCATCTCACATTGTCAGAGAGTCCTGTGCGCGACGTGCAGGAAACGCACATTTTTCGCGACGACTAGCAAGAATGCTGGGCTGGGAAAAATGGGGATGACATCCGTGCCTGGCTGGAGGCTGGCAAAGGCCACCTGGAGGCCATCCTCGCCAAACTTCCTGCTGAATGGTTGAAAGACTCGGGTGATTTTGTCGAAAACATCCGCATACTGCTCTCTCGACCCCTGCCTTAACCTCGCCGCCTCATGAACCAACATCTGTGCAAGTATGCCGTTGTGCGCTTTCTCCCTTACCGAGAGACGGAGGAGTTTGTGAACGTCGGCGTGCTCGTGCTCTGTGAGCAACTGGGTTATCTGGGTTTTCTCCTTGAAAAGAAGCGCTCTACCCGTGTCACCGACTTTTTTGATGAGCTGGATGGGGCTGTTTACCGCCAAGGCATCAAATCCATCGAAAATGAAATCCAAAGGCTCAGCCCCAAGGCCAATGCTCCGGTCGATGGATGTCTTTCCCTTTCTGGCGGTGCTCCCAACCTGTCAGCCGCTTTCAATTTTTTGGCTCGCCCGCGCAAGACACTGTTCTGCTTCAGTGACGTGCGGGTGGTGATGACTCCTGACCCTTCCGCCAAGCTGAAGGAGCTGTTCGGGCACTATGTGCGCCGCCAGTTTGCGCAGCCCAAGGAGTACCAAGAGCAGCTCATGCGTGAGGCGATCCAGGATCACCTGAAGCAGTGGGATCTCTCGAAGCTGTATCGCCCGCTCGATGTCGGCACGGACATCTACAAGATGAAGTTTCCTTTCGTTCACCAAACCGATGACGTTCCGGTCCGCGCCATCCGGGCGCTGCATTTAAACTTGCGGGACACCACGGAGATCCTCCGTAAGGGAGATCAGGTGATCGGAGGTTTGCGCCGGATCAAGGAAGGCGGGGAGCTTCCTGATGACTGTCTCGTGGTGGTTAAATCGCCGAAGCCTGGAAATCAGATGCATGATGTAGCCCAGCAGGTCTGCGCGGATCTCCAAAAGCTGAATGTGCTGACGACTTCCTACAGCAACAGGGACGCGCTTCAGGCTTTCGCTTCTAAAGCCAAGCAGGACGGGTAAGGACCGGCCAACGATGACCACCCCAAAAGCTCTGGAACTACTGCAACGTCCTGCGGGACGATGGGCTGTCGTATGGCGATTACGTGGAGCAGCTCACGTTTTTACTGTTTCTCAAGATGGCGGATGAGCAGTCGAAGCCGCCGCATAACAAGGATTCCTCGGTGCCGAAAGGCTATGACTGGCCGAGCCTGCTGGCGAAGGATGGGGATGAGCTGGAGACGCATTATCGCCATGTGCTGGAGACGCTGGGCAAGCGCACGGGCATGCTGGGGGTGATCTTCCGCAAGGCGCAGAACAAGATTCAGGACCCGGCCAAGCTGCGGCGGC
>JBDNIB010000773.1:0-4469 GCA_041688535.1 Prosthecobacter sp. | reverse complement strand
GGTGCGGGCGTTTCAAAAAAGGAGGACAAGGCCAGCAGGATCGCCGCGCACACCACGCAGGAGTCGGCGACGTTGAACGAGGGCCATGGATGGAATGGCGGGAAGCCGAAGTCGAACTTCAGGAAGTCCACGACGTAGCCGTCCAGAAAGGTGCCCGCGAAAAGCTGCCCGCCATCGTGCGTGCGGAACAGGCGGTCGGTGAGATTGCCAAAGACACCGGAAACCAGCAGCGCCACGGCGGTGCGGCTCATCTTGCCAGGAAACAAGCCTTTGCCGTGCATCACATAGATGAAAACGAGCGCGGCGAGCGAGACGGCGGTGAAGGCGTAGTTCGCATACTGCGTGCCGTTGAACATGCCAAAGGCCACGCCCGTGTTCGCGGCGTGATGCAGCCAGAAGATGCCGGGGATCACTTCCTGCTCGTTATCATACAGCCGGAAGTTCGCCACGATCCAGCTCTTGGAGAGTTGATCAAGGATGTAGAGCGGCAGCGAGAGCAGGAGGAAGAGGCGGATCATGGGGGAAATGACGAATGACGAATTTGGAATGACGAATGGGCAGAAGGAGGGATCGAGTCAGGTCGGACGGTCTCATTCGACATTCGTCATTGGCCTAGACGCCGTGGTTCAAGCCGGCTGCAGCACTACTTTGAGCAAGCCTTCCTTGTTGTCGTAGAGACGCTTGAACCAGTCCGCGCCCTGTTCGAGCGGGGCCACGGCGCTGAGCAGCGGCTCGACCTGGATGCTGCCATCTTCAATGCGGCGGATGGCTTCGGGATACTCACCGGCGCAGGAGCAGGAGCCCTTGATCGTGAGCTGACGCGTGACGACCTCTTGCAGTGGGAAGGGGGTGCTCGGCTGGAGATTGCCAATGAGAATGACCTGGCCGCCCTTGCGCACGCTGCGGATCGCGAGATCGAGCGGCGCACCAGCGCCGACGACTTCAAAGCTCGCATCGGCACCATCGTCATCGCAGATCTTGCGGATGTGCATGGCCAGACCTTCCTGCTTCGCGTTGAAAACTTCATCAGCACCCAGCTTGCGGGCGAGTTCGAGACGGCTGTCGTCGAGATCCACGGCGATCACCTTTTCCCAGCCGCGTGCCTTCAGCGCTTGCACCACCAGCAGGCCGATCAATCCCGCGCCCACCACCACGGCGGTGCCGCCATTCGCTTCCTCATCGTCCTCGCAGCCGCCGCAGCTTTCGTCACCGCAGTTGCTTTCCACTGGGGTGAAGGCCTCACCCACTTCCACGCCATCGGCCAAGTTCACCGCGTGTAGCGCGATGGACACCGGCTCCGCGAACGCCGCCTTCTCATACGAGAGTGTGTCCGGGAGGCGATAGAGGATGCGCGTCGGCAGGGCGATCTTTTCCGCGAAGCAGCCGTGGCGGCGGTATTCGCCGGGGGACACACCCAGCACCTTGCGGTTCGGGCAAAGATTCACGTAGCCCTGCTTGCACTCGTCGCACTCGCCGCAGTATTCGGTCGAGTCAAAGGTCACGCGATCCCCGAGGCTCCAGCCCGTCACACCTTCGCCTAGGCCGATGATTTCGCCCGCCGCCTCATGGCCCATCACGATCGGCATCTGGCGGCGGCCGCTGCGGCCGTCCATGCCGTGGATGTCACTGCCGCAGATGCCGCAGGCCTGCACTTTGACCAGCACCTCGCCCGTAGCGGCGGCGGGTTCGGGGAAGTTGAGGTCGTAGTTAAATTCGGAAGGGGCGGTGAGGACGAGCGCTTTCATGGGAGCGCCGATCATGCCGCGAGTGCGGCCTGTGGCAAGAAAGTTCGCGGTTTACTCCTCGCCGATCTTGCCGCGTCCTTCTTTAATCCCGGCGCGGTGCCGCTTCCCGGCGACGAATCGTCGTTTCAGGCCACGCGGCCTCGCCCGCGTCTGGCGGCGCTTCTTTTCGCGCTCGTTTTGGATTTCGAGCTGCGCGTCCTGAAACACCTTCTCCAGCCGGTCACAGAGTTCCTGGCGGGCGATCAGGCGGTTCTGCGATTGCGAACGCTCACGCTGGCAGCGCACCTCGATGCCACTGGGAACGTGGCGCAAAACAACCGTCGAGCTGGTCTTGTTGATCTTCTGGCCACCCGCACCGCCGCCGCGAATAAACGACTCCTCCAGATCCTCCTCAGTGATGCGGAGTTTCTGCATGCGGGTGCGCAGGGCGTTGTCGTCAGGCAGATCGGCCATGCGCGAACCATCGGGGCAGGGAAGCCCCGCCGCAACCGCCGCGTTTGCCCAAGGAGGGGCGGCATCCTTGCCGCCCAGAAAGCGCTGCCGCGTTTTGCCGTGTTCAAACCAAGGGTGCCAAGGCAGGCTCGAAGTGAGCCAAGCTATCTGCTCGCAGCCACGCTCCCTTTAACGCTCGCTTTCTTGCGGCGTGCTGGCAGCTCATCTCCCTCAATGACCGCCCCCTTCGGAACGAGCGCCATCGCCCGTAGGAAACCCGCTCGGGTGCTTCCTTTCGCGCGCTCGGCGATGATGTCATAGGTCTGCAAGGCCGACAGCTTTTCAGCCACGGCGAGGCCGATGAAGTGGTCGATCGAAATGCCATCCAACGCCGCCGCCTGCTTGAGGTGGCGATGCAATGAGTCGGGTAATTTGACGCTAAGGCTGCTCATGGTAGTAATCGGATAAACTCGGCTGGTCGTAGAACAGTAATGCCGAACTGCGATGCCAGCCGAAGGTCTTTCAGGTTAAGCGTAACGATGTGTGTGGCACCCGCAGCGAGCGTCACCTCCAGCACCATGTCGTCCTTGGGATCGGGCAACATCGGCCTCCAGAGAAAATAGATCGGCTGTTTGTCTAGCATGGCTGGTCTTGGCAGAGGTGACGCGTTGTTTCAAGCGAACGTCCCAAGCTCAGCGACCCGGCCCACGGGACGCCACGATTGCAACAGTGATGCGATGGCCGGGTTCGCTGCAGCGCATGGTTGAGGGTTAGGCCATTTCATGGGTTCTTAGCCTCCATCCGCCGCTTGGCCCGCTCACATTCCGCGCAGACGAAATCGAGGGCGCGACCCTCCTGGCCCGGTAAAACGATGTGCGTTGCGGGAATACAGTCTCCGGGATGCGGGTAATGATCCATCCGGCGCTTCCACTCGCCCCGCCCCTCTTGCTCGCGGCTCATGGGGATCATTCCGTGAGCGAAAGGCAGTGAACTTTTCGTCATGCTGACATGATGCACTTCACACACGGCGGGACGACCACTCGTGTAATCGGGCGTGTGGCAGCCTGAGTTTTGCTTTACGGTGTTGGCGGCGGCGCGGGCGGCGGTGGGGGAGGCGGTGGGGGAGGCGGCTCGGGGGCGGGTGGTGAGGACGGGTTTTCCAGCAGGCTTTGCTGCATGTAGAGGGCCAGTTTCTCGGGCTGGCGGGGGAACATCTCCATGAGCTTGTTCAGCGTGAGGAAGAGCATGAGCTGTAGGTTGTCGCGGGCCATTTTTTTGCCCTGCTCCGTCGCGGTTTTGTTGCCAGTGGTGGTTTCGCTGGCGTCATGCACGGCGACCCAGGCGTCTTTCAGCGCGGTGGCGTTGGTGACGACTTGCGCGCCGAGATCGGCCTGATGCGCGGTGACGCCGTTGACGAGGGTTTGCAGGTGGCCTTCCACTTGGTCATCGCGGCATTCGCCAAAGATGCGGCGGCCGCGCGGGCAGCATTCGACGACTTCGGGCGCGTTGGGGCCATACTCCGCCACCACCACGGCGGCGATCTTGGCGACGTTCTCCGGCAGGTGCTTGCGGAAGGTGTCCTTGACCATCTTGCGCGACTTGCGCAGGCCGAGCTTCGTCTCGTCGTCCGTCACACAGTCCTCCACCAGTCCCAGGGAGCTGGTGGTGGCGGTGATGCGCGGGGAGAGCTCGCCCCCGCTGTTGTTGGCGATCATGCGCTGCAGATGATCCGTGGTGAATGCAAGCAGCTCGTCGATGCTGATGTTCGGATCGTCGAATGGGTTCTCCAAATAGTAAGTCAGTCTTCTCATTGTTGTAGGGTGTGAATCGGGTGAATCGAATCGAATGCCACTGTCAAAGAATGCGTAGCCCCAGCGTGCCATTTTTTAAATTGGGTTGACTATTTTTCGTTTTTATCCAAAAGGCTGCCTTGCGTCAACGGAAACGGCAGATAGGTGAGCTAATTGCAAAACCCCTGAAAACCAACGCTGTTTAGGCTAAATGTGTTATCTGCCATAACTGATCGCAACACACAGCATTTGTAACATCGAAGGTGTGAGGTTTTGCAATTGGCTCAGGTGCAAAGAATTATTTGCCTGATTCTATAGAAAATCACTCCCATCCTAGGAACTGCGGAAATTCCATCTAGTAACCCGCTCAAGCGCCGTGAGTGACCGAAAGGACGCCCGGAAGGTCGTTCAAGCGCCGTGAGTGACCGAAAGGACGCCCGGAAGGTCGTTCAAGCGCCGTGAGTGACCGAAAGGACGCCCGGAAGGTCGTTCAAGCGCCGTG
>JBDNIB010000772.1:0-7140 GCA_041688535.1 Prosthecobacter sp. | reverse complement strand
CGCTGCTGGTCGTGGTGCTGGCGGTGTGGGGTGTGCCACTGCTGGTGACAGGCACGCTGCTGGCGCTGGCGAACGCAGTGGCGTTTGGTTGGCTGTGCGGACTGGGGATGCAGGTGCTGTGGCGCTTGTTCGCGTTCATTCGGCCGGGAGAAGCGGAGAGCGGAGAGCCGAGGGCGGAGAGTCTGATGTCCTGGGCGAGAAGCCTGCGTTCATTCGTCATTCGTCATTCTGCATTCGTCATTCTCTGCGCTCTTTGCCCTTCGCTCTTCGCGCAGGCTCCGCCTGCCGATCCGGCGGCGCATACGGTGATCATTCCGTATGATGCGAAGCTGCCGCTCAATGCGCAGAAGGCGGAGCGGTTTTACCTGGGGTATGAGGAGTTTCAGCGATTGTGGAAGACGGCGAAGGAGAATCGCAAGGCGCTGCCGACGGAGACGGATGCGACGCAGCAGGCGGTGATTCACAGCGCGTTGTGTCAGGGCCGCATCGAGGAACGCGGACTGGTTTTAGAGGCACGCATCACGGCGACGACACGCAGCGAGTGGTCGAAGCTGCTGCTGCCCTTTGCGCAAATGGTGAACGGCAAGGACACGACGAAGGCGCTGGTGGGCGCGGTGCGAGTGGATGGAAAGGCGGCGGCGCTGAGCGGCGGACTGCTGACGCTGGAACATGCAGGCACGCATGCGATCGAACTGACCGTGACGCTGCCGCTAGCGCGAGATTGGAATGATCTGACGCTGCGGCTGCCGCCTTCGCTCTCTGGCATGCTGACGCTGCACACACCGAAGTCGGATGGCTGGCTGCGGGTGAATGAAGTGGCCGCGAGCACGGTGGAAGAGCAGGCGGATGGGCGATTGTTCACGCAGACGCTGGGAACGCATCGTGAAGTGCGGCTGCAACGTTCCGCGCGCGGCCTGGAACGCGGTGAAGGGCCGGTGCCAGCGGCGAGTGTGCGGGCGACGCTGACGTTGCGCGAGCTGGAGCCGGAATCGCTCGATGCGGAAGTCGTGTATGAGTTTCCCGGCGCAGTGCGGCGCACGCTGGAGTTTGCGGTGGATGCGCCGGAGGGCGGTGGCGGGCTGGAGATCGGTGCGCTGAATGTGTACACGACGATTCCTGGCGCGGGTGAAGTGCGCGTGCCGACGATGACGACACAGACACGGCGTGAGGGCGGGAAACTGATTTTCACGCTCACGCTGCGACATGAAGTGAGTCATGGGGCAAGTATGCGCATCATGCAGTCACAGCGTTATCTCGTCGGGGCCGGAGTACGCACGCTGCCGTTGATTCAACCTGTGGCACAACGCGTGAGGCAAGATGTGGCGGTGCTACACGATGAGTCGATGAAGGTGCAGGTGAGCGGCGGCACGGCGCAGCGTTCGACGAACAGCGCAGGCGACGGCTTGAGCGATGCCGGGCGCTGGCAGTGGAGCGGTGGCACGGCACCGACGTATGAGGTGCAGCCTGCGGCCTTGTTGGCGGAGGCGGATGTGAGTTATGTGTTTCAACTGACCGAGCAGAAGGCGGAACTGCTGGCGGCGCTGACGCTGAAACGGAAACGCGGGGTGTGGACGCGCGCGGTGGTGGGTTTGCCGGTGGATTACGAAGTGCAGGCGGTGCAGGGGCCGACGCTGACGGCGTGGCAGCATGAGGGCGCGCAGCTTTATTTGCAGCTCAATCCGAACATCGCGGGCATGGAGGCGCGAGTGGTGGTGCATCTGGCACGCGTGGTGCCGCAGGCGGTGACGACGTGGACGCTGGAGCCGCTGAAGCTGGAGAATTACGAGAAGGTGGGCGGCAAGGCGCTGATCGTGGCGCATGCGGCGAACGAGGTGAAGCTGCTGGACCTGACGCAGCGCACGGAGTTGAAGGAGTTGGATGCGACGGTGCTCGACAGCGTGTTCGCCATCGCTCCGCCGATGGAGAAGAAGCGCGCATTGCAGCATGAAGGCGCGGCGTGGAAAGACGATGTGGCGCTGACGCGGCAGGCATCGCGCTTCGCGGCGGATGCGGTGCTGCTGGTGCTGGCGTCGGACGCGGGCATTCGGGTGTCGCAGCAAGTGGTCGCGGTGGTGGAGCAGGGGGCGGTGCGTCAAATCAGCGTGCGCCTGCCTGCGGCACTGCCGGAGGCGGTGGTGAGCGGGCCGCTGCTGCGGGAGACACGCTCGCGCATCGACGGTGCGGAGCGGGTGTATGAATGCTCGCTGCAAACGGAGGTGCTGGATCGTGCGGAGTTGACGTTTGATCTCGATCTGCCGCTGACGGCGGAGCTGGAGGTGCCGTTTGTGAAAGTGGCGGCTGCCAGTCGGCTCACGCGCTGGTTTGTGCTCGACAACGCCTCCGCCCGCGAGGCGAAAATCGCGACGCAGACCGCGCTGGAGACGGTGTCACGCGAAGCGGTGCCGTATCTGCCGCAAGGACTCGCAAGGCCGCAGTTTTTCCGGGCGACAGGCGATGGGGCGCTCAAGCTGGCATATCAGCAGCTCACCAGCACGGAAGGGAACGCGGCGCTGGTGACGCTGGCGGATCTGACGACAGTGCTGCGGGCGGATGGTGAGCGCTGGGACATCGCGCAGTACTCGCTGATCAATCGCTCACTGCAATTTCTGCCGGTGATGCTGCCGGACGGCGCGGAGCTGGTCAGCGTGAGTGTTTCCGGCGAACCGGTGCGGGCGGATGAGGAATCGCAGGATGGGAAGCGGGTGCGGTTGATCCCGCTGATTCACACGCGACCCGGACAGCGGGCACTGGAGGTGAAGATGATTTATCGGTTTGCGAAAGCGCCCGGACGGGCTGAAGCCCGAACTACGAACCGACTGGATGATCCTGAACTCGTCGGTTTGTCGGTGGAGCGCACGACCTGGACGGTGTGGACGCCGAAGGGCTGGAAGCCGAAAGATTTCGACGGCAACATGACCGAAACCGTCGCAGAAGGACGCGAGCTGTTGCAGCTCGAAGGCATGCTGAGCGAACTGGGCGAGGTGAATCGGGCGCTGGCGTCGGGGAAACTCGCGTATGGCGACGCGGAAGAGGCGTATCGTGCTGCGAATGATCTCAATCAGAAGGTGCAGTCGAAGAAGCGCGTGCTGGAAAGCAAGGTGGGGCGGGGGACCCTGACCTTGAACGAGCCACGCCTGGAGCAAGGCACGCTGGATCGAGAAATTCAGCAGCAGGGGCAGCTCTTGAAGGGGAACTGGGACAGCAACTACACGGGGAAGAACGCGGAGGCGAAGGGCGGCAAGGACTCGGGCGTGCTCGCGCAGGGAAACACGAGCTGGGGCTTCAACGGAGAGGCGCAGCAACAAGAGTTGCGGTTGCAAGGCTCGAACACCTTCAGCGGAGCAGTCACCGTGAATGGCGGCCAGCTTTTCAACGACAACGTCGCGGTGGACAACCGCTACTTCGCCAACGGTCTGCAGGTGCAGCAGCAGGCGGTGCTGAACGGCGGCAGCACAACGACGTCCGGACCCATCAGTTCTGGACTGAGGTCGGGAGGCTTGGCGATCACCAACAACAGCATCGACAACTTGCTGAGCACCGGGGCCACCGGTTCGTCGCATGCTCTCAACACCTCCCAGGGAGCGCAATTGACGCAAAACGCCAGTGGATCGGTGAACGTCGTGAATTCGAACGCGCGTAGCAACAATCTGGGGCAGACGCAGGCCGCGAACGCTGGAGGCTTCGCCACAGCGGGAGAGCGACGTGCCGCGGGTGGTGAAAACCGGCCCCAGGTGTCGGCTTCGTTGGCTCCGGCGGATTTTCTTGATGCTCCGCGTAGTCCCGCCGCCGGACAGCCTGGCGGCATGAACGACGGGCAAGAGGTCACGCTTGGTTTTGCGACTGCTCCGGCCATGAGTGCAGATCCCTTTGGCGCACCCGCCGCAGCGATGCCGCCACCTCCGCCTGCACCCCGCAAGCCGATGGAACAGTCGGTGAAGGCAGATCTCGCCAAAGACAGCGATGACGACGTCATCCGCGCCCAGACTGTGGCGGCGCTGCGGCCCACGGGTCGGCGGGCATTGGAAATCGCGCTGCCGCTGGATGGCACGGCGCATCATTTTTCGAAGCTGAAGGACCACGCGGTGCTGAGTGTCGAGATCGGACGTCTCGGTGATTCGCAGACGACCGCACGGCTGCTCGTACTCAGCGGCGGTCTGCTGCTGTGGATTGGCGTGTGGTGGTGGACGGCGAAGCGGCGTCTGCGCATGACGTAGGATGGATGTGGCGTCAGCCCGTCCGTCTGTTTGGGCGCTCGTTGTGTCAACACGCCACCAAGCGTCGGGCGGTGCGGCGAAGGGAATCGGTCTGCTTTGAGCAAACCTTCGACGCCGCACACACCCAACCTACGTTCCGGACTACGGGAACGCGGTGCTCGACTCGACGGAGCGAGATGGCTACTGTACTATGCCTTGGCCTTCTTTTTCGCTGCCGCTTTGGGCCGCTCGGGTGGGCTGAGTGGCTCTTCGGTCGGGGCCGGAGGCATCGGGATGAGCGGGAAGGGATTGGCCTGGGGTTCCATGGCGTATTCGCGGTCCTTGAGGATGCCGGGCTGCGGGACGGGGTATTTGCCGTTCGCGTCGGCGAGCAGCGGGGCGGGGCCGTCGAGGGTGAGCTGGTCCACGTCCGGGGCGAATTCGAATGCGCTGTTGATGTAGTCGTCGTAGCGGACGACCTGGCCAGTGTGCGCGGCGGCGCGGCCCATGGCGGTGGTGACGCTGGATTTAATGCCGCGCTCGACTTCGTTGTAGGGCTTGTCGTTGATGATGGCCTCCACAAGATCCTGCCACTCGAGATCATACGGGTTCGGCTCAGGCTGCTTGCCGCGCCAAATGATGTTGGCACGCAGCATTTTCTGGCTGTTGAAGGTCATCGCCTTCGAGGGGAAATGGCCGGCGGTGGAGACGATGGCGCTGCCTTTGGTCCCATGCACCTGGGTGGCGAACTGATTGTGCGTGCCGATGGCGGTGCGGCCTTCGAGGTAGAGCTTCGCGCCGTCCTTGAAGGTGTATTCGAAACTGTAGTGATCGAAGTTTTGATCAATGTAGTCGCCACGATCGCTGCGGCCGCCGCTGGCCTGCACTTCGACCGGCCAGTCGTTCTTCATCCAGCAGGCTTCGTCGATGTTGTGGATGTTAAAGTCGCTGAAACCGCCGCCGCTGGCCCAGAGGAAGCTGTGGAAGCGCTGAATCTGCCAGGCGAGCTCGCTCTTATCGACGTTCTGATCACGCGGGAGGGTGAAGGCGGAGCCGACGGGACCTTGCATGCGGTAGGCGCGCATGAGCAGCAGGTCGCCGATTTCGCCGTCCTGGATGCGGTCGAACAACTCGCCACGCACGCGGCAGTGGCGGCACATGAGACCGACGCCAACTTTGAGATTTTTCTTTTTCGCCTCTTCGTTCAGCGCGAGCAGGCGGCGGGCGGTGGGGCCGTCGGTGCAGATCGGCTTTTCCATGAAGATGTTCACGCCTTTCTCGATGGCGTATTTGAAATGCACCCAGCGGAAGGCCACCGGCGTGGTGAAGATGGCGACGTCGCCTTTGCGCAGCGAATCGATGGCGTTCTTGTAGGCGTCAAAGCCGATGAACTTGGCGTCTTCGGAGACGGACATGCGGTCGGGGTGCTTGGCGCTGAGCGCCTCAAAGCTGCCCTTCAGGCGGTTTTCCGCGACATCCGCCATCGCTACGAGGCGGGTCATGCGTGACTGGATGCCCATGGCATTGCTCGCGGCACCAGTGCCACGACCACCGCAACCGATCAGCGCGGCGCGGATTTCATCACTGCCAGCAGCGTGGACATAGGGAATGCTGATGCCCGAGAGCACGGAGAGACCCGCAGCGGTCCGCGTGGTGGTTTTGAGAAAGTCGCGGCGGGAGGTGTTGGCAGGGTCAGTGACGGTGTTCATGTGTAGAGCACAAAAACGCCGCCAGCTCCGGCGAGCTTGCCGAAGATTCGCCCGAACGGCCCACAAACAGACGGTTAATCAGCCCAGCATGCCGCCACGGGAGGAAATTTCTGAAAACGCCCGTGTCAGGGCGTTGTTCAGCTCATGCAGGGTGGCCTGTTCCAGTTCAGGATCGAGTGCGGTGATCATCGTGGGCGGCAGAACGATGGCTTGATGCGGGTGATGGACGCCGTTCTGAGCGCCATTCGTTTTGGCGGGCAAAGCAGGAGCCGGTGGCAAAATGACGGGAGTCGGCGCTGCAAACAGCGCCGCCATGGAGGGGCTGCACGCCGGCGGCTCGGCCTGCATGGCGTCGCGAAGCTGGTTCAGGCTGGCAAGCTGGCCGTCCAACTGGGTGATGAACCAGTCCTTGGTGCGCTGGATGTCTTCCACCAACGCTGCCAGTTCATGCATCAAGGGATCTCCAGCACGAGCCGAAAAGGTGGACGGAGGTAAAGGGGCGTTGAGGGCGGGAAAGCTCATGCGAAACCAAACCTATTAAAAAAACCATAAATAATCAAGCCTTCTTCACTCTCAATTTCATGGTATTTCAAAATATCAGCGGACCCACGCCGTAAGTTTTGAGATTCGGCCAACCTGCGACTGCCCTCACTTCTTCTTTCCCTTCTTCGCCTGCTTCTGCACCAGCGGCCAATCGGGCGACTCGGTGCGGGCAGATTGCATGAGGGCGGCGGCTTTGGCGACGAGGTCGGGCTTGCTTGAGGCGAGGTTATTGGACTCTGCGGGGTCAGTTTTGAGGTCGTAGAGTTCGATGGGCTGCTCCGGGCCGTTGCGCAGGACTTTCCAGTCACTAAAGCGCAGCGCCTGGAGGGAAGTGCCTTCGTGGAGTTCCCAGTAAAAGTGATCGCGCTGCGGTGCCGGGCCGCCTTTGAGGAAGGAGGCCAGCGAATGGCCGTCGGTTTTGCAATTGGCCGGAATCTTGGCCCCGGCGAGTTCGGCGGCGGTAGGCAGGAAATCCCAGAAAGCCCAGGGCTCGTCCGTGACACGGCCCGCAGGCACCTGGCCCGGCCAGCGGGCGAGGGCCGCCTGGCGCAGGGCACCCTCATACAGGCCGCGTTTGTAGCCGCGCAGGCCGTTGGAAGCCTGATCGAAGAGTTTGCCGACCTCGGATTTCGGGTCAAAGGACGAACCGTTGTCGCCAGCGGTCATGACGAGTGTGTTGTCATCAATGCCGCACT
>JBDNIB010000771.1:0-2991 GCA_041688535.1 Prosthecobacter sp. | reverse complement strand
GACCTACAGCACAAGGTGCAGCAGAAGAAACGCAGCTCGATCAACAAGACGATGCCGATGAAGAAGCTGGTGAGCACCAGCATGAACTCGGCGATCACCTTGCCGGAAGCCCCCCCGGACGCCCTGGACATGCCAGACGTGAGCGCGATGATGGGCGGCGGTGCCTTGGGCGCGAGCGGTGGTTTTGGCACCGGTGGTGCGGGCGGAGGCTTTGGCAAAGGCATGGGCATGGGCGGAGCAGGCGGCTTTGTGACGCTGCCACCGTCGATGCGGGCGCGTTGCTCGACCCAGGAGCGCTTGGAGAAGCTGCGGCAGAACGGCGGTACGCCGGAGTGTGAGGCGGCAGTGAGCGCGTCGTTGGAGTGGCTCAAAGGCAAGCAGAACGCCGATGGCTCCTGGGGCGCTCGTGATAAATGCGCGATGACCGGCATGGCATTGTTGTGTTATCTGGGCCGCTGTGAGACACCGGAATCGCCGTTCTATGGCGACAACGTGACGAAGGGTATCCTGTTTCTGATCGAGGCGCAGAAGAAGCATCCGCAAAAGCTGTTCAGTCAAGCCGCCAAGGGCAATGCGGGCGTCTATGAGCACGGCATCGCTACTTATGCACTGGGTGAAATGTACACGCTGGCTCGTCTCGGCAGCAAGAGCCTCCCCGGCATGCGTGAAGCCTTTGAACAAGGCGTGAAGATCATCATCGACAACCAGCAGGACAGCGGCAGTTGGGTGTATGATGGCGAAACCGGCTTCTACGCCGGGAAAAAGAGCCGCGAGGATCTTTCCGTCGCGGGCTGGCAGTTTCAGGCTCTTAAGGCAGCTAAAAACACCAGTCTGAAAATTGATGGACTGCACAGCGCCATCACCAAGATGACCAAGTATCTGGAGGACAAACAGACCAAGGACGGCGGCTTCGGTGGTGCCAACCGAGACGCGCACTATAACCAGTGGAGCCTCTCCGGCGTCGGCATTCTCGGCCTGCAGACGATGGCCAAAGGCAAGACCACCGCGATCAAGAAGGGCATGAAGTTCCTCACCGACTTCCTCACCGCCGAGCCGCTGGACTGGAACAAAAACTGCAACCTCTACTGCTGGTACTATTACACGCAGGCGTTTTTCCAGGCAGGCGGCGACGACTGGAAGTTCTACAATCAGCAGTTCCTGCCGCAGATTCTCGCTGCCCAGCAGGCGGACGGCGCATTCAAAGCGGGCCGTGCGAACTGGCCCTCTGGCAGTGATCGCAACGACGCCATCTACCGCCAGGTTCTCTGCACCCTCCAGCTCGAAGTGTTCTACCGTTACCTCAAGGTCGGTGACCGCGAGGAGGAGTCCTTCTTCGACAAGTGATGTTGTGTGGCATCAGCCCACCGCAGCACATTTAACGTGGCCTGCCCACGATGATGCCTGCGTGGCTGTTGATCGAATTCAGGTACTCGTGGATGGCCTTGTCCACGACCACCTTCTTGTAAGTCGCTGAGGCATGCATGAAACGGCACGCCCCGTCGCTGGTTCGCAATGCCAGGCCCACATGGGAGCAGAAGACATGTGCCCGGTTGGTCACAATGCCGATGATGTCGCCGCTTTGAATGCGTGACTCGCAGGCCGCGACCTGCTGCTTGGGGATGTACTCGAACGGCACGCGTTCCAGGCGTGATTCGATCTCCCGCATCGGCGGGATCAGCGCTGGATTGGCCCGCAGGTAACGGTACAGCTTTGGATTCAGGGACATCTCATCATTGCTGCGTCCGCTGAGCTTGATCACCGGACCGATTTGCCGCGTGATGTTGCGGATGTTTCCCCGTGCGGCGTTGTCGGTGAACCATTCGTCCAGGTAGTGAATGCGGTCGAGGTAGTTGCCGCGACACACGCCGCCACGGTAGCGCGTCCACTCAATCTGCCGCAGCAAATCCGCCGGCGTGTAGGAGCGCTGATGCTGCTCGATCATGCGCGCCAGACCCAGGGCGGTCTCAAAGAACGTCCAGCAATCCAGCCCGTTGAAATTGACCGAGGGCGATTCCTTGCGGTCGTCGATTTCCAGCGTCCAAGGGACGTACTTGGTGCCGCGCATGGCCTGGCCAAATTGCGCCATCCGCGCTCCGATGGGCAGCGCGGCCCAGTTTTCCACCACCGCGCGGGCGACGATTTGCTGAAATTTCTCCAGGCCGAGGAAGGTCGTGCTTTGTGGCAGAAACTCCGCCGCCGGCAGCAACGCGGGGCTGCCAGCCAGGAGGCCGAGATGGAGGAAGTGGCGGCGCTGCATGAGGGGGAGGTTCAATAGTAGCTTTCGGCCATGCCCACCGCGCCCTCACCGGGGGCGCTGGCATCCAGCCACCGCTCCTCCTGGTTGAGGCCGAACTGCCTGGGCATGAGGCTGCACAGTTCGCAGAGCTGGCGGTCCAGCTCACGCACAAAAGATTCGATGGCCGGACCGAAACGCCCGTGCTCTAGCGGCTGCTGCGCGGCCTGTAGGCAGGTTTGCAGGTGAAGTTCCTGTAGGAAGGGCTCCATGCCATAACCGACCATGGCGATCGCACGGTCGGAGTTGGTGTCGATGAGCAGCATGACCTGACGGTTTTCACCGCCTGTTTCCACCGCGCTGGAGAGACGGCCGCGGTTGAACAACCAGAAGGCATACGCCGCCAGTGGCACCTGCGGCGGCACCTCCGTCAGCACGGCGGCGATGGCGAGCTGCGGGAAGCGCCGCTCGACGCTGGTGATGGCGTGCATGACACGCCGCTGGGCAAAGCCACCCAGCACGCCACCTGTGTCCGCAATCGGCCGTTGCAAAGACGGGGGAATCCCAAAACTGCGATCCGCCACCTCCAACGAGAAACCGCACTGCCGGCAGGCAGCATCAGTTTCAATCGCAGGTGTTCGGCAGGCAGGACAGCGCACGCCCGACTGTACCACCTGCCACCCGCAGCTTGCAACGTTCATTGCTGCACAACTCGCCGCCGCAGTAGCCAGCGCATCAATCCACGCGGCAGCAGGCGG
>JBDNIB010000770.1:0-1747 GCA_041688535.1 Prosthecobacter sp. | reverse complement strand
TGCTACGCGGAGCTTGATCCGCAGGTCGTGGATCAATGGGGCATCCCCGTGCTGCGCTTTCACTGGAAGTGGAGCGATCACGAGATCAAGCAGGCCGGACACATGCAGCAGACCTTTGCCGAGCTGCTCGAAGGCATGGGTGGCAAGGCCACGCCGCTGAGCGGTGCGGCGGCGATTCAACGGCCCGGCGAGATCATCCACGAGGTCGGCACCGCCCGCATGGGCGACAAGGCCGCCGAGAGCGTGACCAATCAATACTGCCAGACCTGGGACGTGAAGAACCTCTTTCTCATGGACGGCTCCGTCCTGCCCAGCAACCCCGACAAAAACCCGACCCTGACCATCCTCGCCCTCGCTTGGCGTTCTAGCGAGTGGCTGATGGAGGAGATGAAACGGGGGAACCTGTGAGTTTTGGCGGGTTGCACCCGCTTCATGTGAAATCTATCTTCCGCCCATGTCCGCCGCTCTCAAACTCATACCGCAGCCGCCCAAATGCACGGTGCAAGATTACCTCGAAGCTGAAAAAGTCAGCGAGGTGCGCCATGAATTCGTCAGTGGTGATCTGTATGCGATGGCGGAGCGAGCGAGGAGCACAACTTCATCTCTGGAAATATTTATGCGGCATTGCTCCTGCATCTGCGTGGCAAGACCTACAAGGTCTTCATCCATGACATGAAGGCGCACGTCTTCGCCAACCTAACGCTGTTTTATTACCCGGATGTGATGGTTGTGTGCGATCCCAGCGACGAGGAACGCTATTACAAAACCAAGCCGCGGATCATTGTCGAAGTAGTGTCCGAGAGCACGCGCGGCACCGACACCCGCGAAAAACTCATCACCTTCATTCAACTGCCCTCGCTGGAGGAATATGTGCTGGTCGAGCAGGACCGCATGGAGATCACCGTGCATCGTCGCAGCAAAGAGTGGCTCCCCGAAATCCTGACGGGAGCTGAAGCTGTGCTGGAACTCACCGCCATCGGCTTCAGCCTGCCCCTGCGTGCGGTGTATGAGGGCGTCCTGCCAAAGTAAACCAACATGTCCAGCCTCTCCCGCCGCCATGCCCTGAAGGGCCTCCTCAGCGGAGTCGCTGGTGCCGCAGCCGTGCCAGTCATCGCCGCGCCGAATCACACGGAGCCTGCGCCGCCGGTGCATCTGTCGCGTTTTGCTTTTCACGATCCTGATTTCACCCAGCCGCTGAAATTTCCCTGGGAAAAGCTGTTGTCAGCGGAGGAACTCGCCACCACGCAAGCGCTGGCGGATCTGATCCTGCCGCCGGACGAAACCTCGCCCGCCGCCGCCGCCGTCGGTGTACCTGATTTCATCAACGAATGGGTCAGCGCCGACTACCCGCAGCATCAGGAAGACCGTGAGACGATCCGTGGGGCTCAACACCGAGAGCTTCAAGCGCTTCGCCAAACGCTTCGAGGAGCTCTCCCTTGATCAGCAGTCGCAGATCGCCGATGACATCTGCGATCCGGCCAAAGCCCGGCCAAAGCCCGGCCTGAGCACCACACTGGAGCTGCCTTTTTCCGTCGCTTCCGCTAGCTCTGTGTCGCTGGCTATTACAGCCACAGCCAAGACCTGGAAAAGCCTCGGTTATGTGGGCAACATCAGCGTCGGTGGCCCCTATCCGGGCGTCCCGGCGGAGATTATCGAGAAGCTGGGGCTGCAAGACGTGGTTTAGGCCGGTTCAGGGGGCTGAAAAAGACTGCGTTTTTAAGACGAAAAACCTTTGCTCCCCCCCTCA
>JBDNIB010000769.1:0-2078 GCA_041688535.1 Prosthecobacter sp. | reverse complement strand
GGAGGCCACCACACCTGCAAGCCCGACCTCCAACGCACCACCAAGCGGCAAGGTCATCCTCTCCGTTGATCCCGCCCCGCAGCGGCTTCGCGATTTGATTGCCGCATCCCGCGCACGTCTAGCAGACCTAGAGGCAGCCTACACTTCCGACAAGACCAACGTCACCGCCCTGCAAGCCCGCATCTTCCAGCGCTTGCGCCAGTATTTTGAAGAACGCGACCGCTTGCGGCTGGTGGTGAGCTACCGCCGCATTTCCTCGACACTCTGCTGCGGGAGGGCGAGGAAGAAGCGGAAAGGGTGAGCCATGAGTATCAGCGAGCCGAAACACGCAACCGCGAGGAATACGAAGCCACCGGAGCCGCGATGGAATCCAAGCGGCGACTCTCCGACGACGAGGAAGCCGAAGTAAAGAGCCTCTGGCGCAAGCTGGTGAAGCTGTTTCATCCTGATCGCTTCGCTGATGATCCTGCCAAGATGGAAGCTTACACGAAGCTCACGGGCGTCATCAACACAGCCAAGGACAGCGGCGACCTCGAAACACTCCGTCAGATCGCTGATGATCCCGCTGGCTACGTCATGCGTCAGGGTTGGGCAGCGCTCGATCTCGGCGACACGGAGGAACTCGACCAACTGCAAAAGCTGCATAGCAGCCTCGAAGCCGAAATCATCGCCATCATTGAGGCCACCAGCGCCCTGAAGGAATGCCCCGGCTACGAGCTTTACCAAACCATCGAGCAGGAGCCGGAAGTGTTTGAGCGCGTAGTGGAGCAGCAAATTCAAGGCATCCAAGAAGACCTCATCACGCTCAAAACCGAGGCGGAACGGCTGAAAAATGAAATCACCGAATTGAGCGGCGATAATGAGCCGTTGATCGGCTGAGAGCATCACCCACTGAATGCCATGAACACTCGCCCGGCAGCTTCACTCGACTTGTTCGCCACCGACGATAAAGAGCGCGAGGAAGCCTATTCGGCCATCGACGAACTCATTCGCAGTGCGCTGGCCTACCACACGCCGGGAAGGTTTGTGGACCTGATGCAGTTCACCCGCAGGCTGCCGAAGTATTCGCCCTTCAACTGCATGTTGCTTCACATCCAGAATCCGAAGCTCAAGTATGTGGCGAGTCCGCAGCAGTGGGCGGCCATGGGCCGCAAGATCAAACCCGGCGCTCGCCCGCTGGTGATCCTCGCCCCGATGCACCCGGTCAAGTTCGTCTTCGATGTGACGGACACCCACGGCCACGATTTGCCGCCCGATGTGCAACGCGAGATCGAAGACCCGTTCGCCGTGGAAGGCACAGTCAGCAGCAAGACATGGCGAAGAATGCAGCGTGCCTGCAACCGCATGAACATCCACCTGCAAGACACATCGCTGGATGCCAGTCTCGCCGGAGATGTGCGCCGTATTCCCCAGCCACCTCCCAGCTTCCTCGTGCGCTTGAACGAAACCCATGACAGCGCCGCACGCTTCGCCACGCTTGCCCACGAACTCGGCCACCTCTTTTGCGGACACCTGGGCAAGGCGGGAGATGATTTCTGGGAGAACCGGAACGACCTCGAACACCCCTCACGCGAGCTGGAGGCCGAAGCCGTCGCCTACCTCGTCGCCTCGCGCATGGGCCTGATCACCGCTTCCAAGAAGTATCTCTCCATCTACCTCCAGGCCGGCGCGGAACTGCCGAAGTACAGCATGGAAACCATCCTCACCGCCGCCGGAGCCGTGGAAGTGATGGCAAAAGGCAAGCTCCCCGGCAAAGAACGAGCGCGGCGCAAACGGGTCGCCGATTCCAAGCCACCGGTAAAGCAGGCAAAACCCGCCTCCTAAACCAGCCATCAAGCAGCAGGCAGGACGTTCAGCCCTTCTGCCTTTGCCAGTTCCCGCTGTGGCCCATCGAAGGAAAGCAACGTGTCGCATCCCATATCGAGGGCGCTGGCAACGTGCAGGATGTCCATCGCTCCGAAGCCTTTGTGGGTATTGTGATACTGGCTCAACCGTCTTGCCGCAGGATAGAGCCTGCGCACCGGCACTTCCCACAACTCGATGAAACCCTCCAACTGCGCACGTTGCAGGGTTGCCAG
>JBDNIB010000768.1:0-2502 GCA_041688535.1 Prosthecobacter sp. | reverse complement strand
CGACAGCCTCACGCTGCGCTACCGCTTCTACTTCGCCAAAGGCCAGGCGGACGCGCCGAAACTCGACGCGGCTTTCGAGGTGTTCGCGAAGACGAAATGAGCCACCACCGCGGACCCACTAATCACCCATGAAATCGATTTCCATGAAACCCATCCTCATCGTCTCGGCCCTATTGCTCGCTCCGCTGGCGGTGCCCCACGCGGCTGAAACACCTTCTCCGGCGGCATCAGCTCCGTTCAACTACATCATCGGCACGCAGGCCATTGGTGGGCGTTATCAATTCACGAAGGAAGCTCCGTTGCTGGAGAGTGCGCGCCTCATCGCGGCGCTCGGATCGGGCATCATGAAATTCTCGATTTCGCCGCAGGCTTCATTTGGCAAAGAAAAGTCCAATGTGATAGAGCGCGATACAAGGCTCAAGACGCTGACTGACATCGCAAGCAGGGAGCCTGCGCATCGCGCGGTGCTGGACATGCCGTTCACGCATTTTCTCATCTGGGCTTATCCCTTCACGACCCACGGTAGTGCGGGGCAGTTCAAGCCTGCGGAGCATGATCTGGAGTATCGCGAGATGTATGATTTCGCCTGCCACCTGCTCCGCACTTACTCCGGCACGGGCAAGAGCTTCTACCTCGGCCACTGGGAGGGCGACTGGCATTTGCGACCGCGCTTTGACTCGAAGCAGCCTTTCCCTGAGCACTACGCTGACAATTTCATCGCGTGGCTCAAGGTGCGTCAGCAAGCCATTGACGATGCGAAGAGCGACACGCCACATCAGCGCGTGTGGGTGTGGCACTACACCGAGGTCAATCTCGTCAGCCCCTTTCTCAACGGAGGCCAGTGCATCACCAACGACATCCTCCCGCGGGTGGACATCGACTATGTGAGCTACTCCTGCTATGACAGCCTCCAGAGCGGGATTCACGACGACCTCACCGCCGCGCTCGACCACATCGAGTCCAAGTTGCGCCCGAAACCATCCATCCCCGGCAAACGGGTGTTCATTGGCGAATATGGCTTCCCCGCACGACGCTACACACCGGAGCAGCAGAACCGCATGAGCATCCAAGCCATGATCGCCGGTCTCGAGTGGGGCTGCCCATTCGTGCTCTACTGGGAACTTTACGACAACGAAGGCACACCCGAAAAACCCGGCGGCTTCTGGCTCATCAATGAAAAGAACGAGAAGCAACCCGTGTGGCAAACGCACCGGCGATTCTTTGAATGGGCGCGAACTCACGTTGCGGAGATCACGAGCAAGACCGGCACGCCACCTTCATCGGACGCGTTCAGGAAGGACGCGGTGAAAGAGCTTCGAGACCTTGCAATTCCATGAATTCGGAACCGGCTTCCGAACTAAACTCATCAGCGTTATCACTCACATCCCCTTCATGAAACACACCCTTATACTCATCACCGCAATGCTGCTGGCTTCGCTGGCCTCGCTGAACGCCGCTGACCCGAAACCGGCAAAGCCCAACTTCGTCGTCATTTTGATTGACGACATGGGTTACGGCGACATCGGCCCGTTTGGCTCGAAAGTGAACCGCACGCCGAATCTCGACCGCATGGCGAAGGAGGGTATGAAGCTCACGAGTTTCTACTGCGCTCCGGTATGCACAGCCTCACGCGCTCAGTTGATGACAGGGTGTTATGCCAAGCGCGTTGGGCTTGACGGAGCGCTTCGTCCCATCTCAGCGAGCGGACTCAACCCGTCCGAGAAAACTGTCGCAGCTCTATTGAAGCAGAGCGGCTACGCCACCATGTGCATTGGGAAATGGCATCTGGGCGATCAGCTTCCATTCATGCCACTCGCGCATGGATTCGATCATTTCATTGGATTGCCCTACTCGAATGACGAAGGAGGAAAAGGAAAGGCACCGGCAGATGGAGTTTACACCTCCACGGGGCAATTCATGCCGCCATTGCCTTATATCCGTGACAGGAAGATCGAAGAAGCGCCCGTGGACCAAACACTGCTGGAAGACCGATACACCAAGGAGGCTGTCAAGTTCATCGAGGCAAACAAGGAGCATCCATTCTTTCTGTATCTCCCGCACACCGCCGTGCATGTGCCTTTGAATCCGGGGAAGAATTTTGCCGGGAAATCAGCCAACGGCGCATTCGGCGACTGGGTCGAGGAAGTTGATTGGAGCGTCGGGCAAGTGCTGGATACCCTGCGACGCCTGCAACTCGACAAGAACACCTTGGTCATCTTCACCAGCGACAATGGCCCGTGGCTCGCGTTTGGCAAAGAGGGCGGAACAGGCGGCCCATTGCGCGGTGGCAAATTCTCACAATGGGAAGGTGGCTCGCGCGAACCCACCATTGCCTGGTGGCCCGGCAAAATCGCGCCCGGCACTTCCTGTGACACGATCGCGAGCGAAATGGATGTGTTGCCCACCTTCGTTAAACTGGCGGGAGGGGAGGTGTCCAAAGAACGGAAGATTGATGGGAAAGACATCTGGCCACTTCTGTCAGGCCAAAACAAGACTTCGCCT
>JBDNIB010000004.1:0-3302 GCA_041688535.1 Prosthecobacter sp. | reverse complement strand
GACCATGGGTGGTTACACCTATGCCATGCGCGCCTCCAAGCGGCGCATTACCTCCGGGACATTCGCGGCGATCAATCTCGCCCTGGCCCGCTATGAGACTGATTTCGGGGAGTACCCCGAGCCATCTGGCACCGATGAAATAGTGGCAATTCTTCCCGGCAAAACCTATGATGTTTCTGGCGCTGCCTGCCTCTACCAGGCACTCACCGGAGACGGCTTTGATAAAATCCAGGGGGTGAGTGGCTCCAGTGATGCCTCAGCGCAGTCGGATGGCAAGACGGAAGGCATTGAGGAAATTAAAAACATGAAGCTCGCGGAACTTCCCCAGACCATGTTCACCAAGAAAGGCAGCAATTACGTGCTTATCGACGGTTTTGGGCGGCCTTTTCAGTACATCAAGGCGGCCGCACCGGTGGCCGCCGGCACGCCACCAGAGGCGACCACCATCAACTCCACCTACGACTTGTGGTCCTACTCGGAGGATGAAGTGAACACCACGAAAAAATCCATCGACACGCTGGAGGACGCCAATCTGTCCATCAAATGGATTAAAAACTGGTGATGCCTGAGTCCTCTTGAAGATTTTGGCCATCGACATTGCTCCAAGCTCCAGGCAAAGACAGATACGACATGCCCATCGAACTCGCCGTTGCCTCAATCCTAGCGCTGTTCATCAGTTTCTGGGCATTGAACATTGCGCGCGACCCCAGCGTCTGGCGTCTCTGGTGGATGGATCTGCTAGGGGTCCTGGATGTGGATGCGGACCGGGAAGAGCGACGCTCGCAGGAGACGCAGATGTCATTCATCTGCTACAGCCTGTTTGTTCTCCTGCTGGCCACCAGCCTCAGCGGTGCTTTTTGGACCGTTGATCTGGTGCGTGAGTTCAAGCGTGACAAGACGCGTTTCGAACGCGAGATCGACAGTTCCAACCGCGAAATCGAGAAGGTCAAAAGCAAGCCGCAGAGCATCAAGCGCTGAGTGGCTACGATCAAGGTGGAGGGATTTTGGTTTGCGCCTGGCCTGCATCGCTGCGAAGAAAAGGGCCACCCCTTTCTACCATGAACCGCCAGGAAAATCTCGAAGCCCTCTTTCGCAACGGCAAGACCGTCATCCTCCCCATTGACCACGGCTGCGCCATCCCCGTGCCCGGACTGGAGAATCCCTTTCAGCTCATCGACCAAGTCAACGAGTTCGTCGATGGCTACGTCATGAACCTCGGCGTCGCCATGCGCGCAGCGGACAGCCTTGCGGGCAAGGGCATCATCCTGCGTACCGACGTGTACAACACCCGCACCACCGGTGAAGGCGCGGGCAGCATCGGCGTCTTCGGCGTCGAGGAAGCGGAAATGGTCGGGGCCAATGCCGTCATGAACATGCTCTATCCTGGCTCCGCCTATGAAAAGGCCAATTTCCAGGAGTGCGCCGACCTCATCCGCCTGAGCCTCGACACCGACATCCCCGTCATCTTGGAGTCCCTCCCCTTTGCGCTCGGTTCCCCGGAAAAATACACCGTGGCGAATGTCAGCTTCGCCGTTCGTCTCGCCGCCGAACTTGGCTCCGATGTCGTCAAAACCCCCTACCCCATCGACGGCACAACAGACGATTTCCGCCGCATCGTCGAGCAGAGCTTCGTCCCCGTCATCATCCTCGGCGGTGCTGCCATGGGCGACGACGCTGGCCTGCTGAAAATGGTCGAAAACGCCATGGAGGCCGGTGCTGCAGGCATCGCCATCGGCCGCAATGTCTGGCAGCATAAAAACCCGGCCGCCATCGCCCGCAGCCTTGCCGCCGTGGTGCATGAAGACGCCTCTGCGCTCGAAGCCCTCGCCCTGCTGAAAGAACCCGTGCGTTGAGCCAGTTTCGCCTCAGACCATGAAACGCCTGCTCCTTGCTGCCTGTCTCCTTGCCACCTGCCCGCTACAGGCGCAGCAAACCCAGACCTTCGACATCAAGGCTGACGACTGGGCTGAAGGCGAGCCGCCGAAGGAGGTGTTCGTCGTCGATGGCACCATCAGGATCGCCGCCCGCGACGGCAACAAGGCCATCGTCGTCGATCCCGCTCCCATCACCGACGCCAGCGCCCAGCTTGCCGTTTCCGCCAGCGGCAGCGCCAGCATCACGGCCAAAATCCTCGCCATCAAGCGTGGCCGCAGCACGCCGCGCTTTGGCGTCAGCGTGCATGGCATGAGCGGCCACCGCCTCATCATCAATCCGGCCAAAAAAGCCCTCGAACTCATCCGCAACGACGAAACACTCGCCAGCGTCCCCTACACCTGGACCAGCGAGGCATGGGTGAATCTCAAGCTCGACGCCGCCAAAGGTGCCGACGACACCTGGACTATCAGCGGCAAAGTCTGGGCTGCCGATGCTGCCGAACCCGCCGAACCGCTCATCAAGCACGCTGAAAAAGCGCTCAAAGGCCAGGGCAAATGCGCCATCTGGGCCACCCCCTTCTCTGGCGAGCCGGTCTTCTTCGATGACATCCATGTCACGGTCGAAACCGCTCCCGCCCCCTGACCGCAGCCTCACTTGGCTGGCGGTTTCACGGTCATGTTCCTCGGCAGCGCAGCCTTCCCTGCCGCGCCCTCCAGCATTTTCAGGCCCGTCATGCGTGCCGACATGTACCCGATGAACACATTCGCATGCATCTCGATGGGCAACCGCAGCGCGTCATCGGAAATCCAGATCGTGGAAGTCTTCATCTTCTTGTAGCTGCTCAGCGCCAATGTCTCACGGTCGATCTTCCGTATCTTGAGGCCCACCTTGATGCAGGGGCGTTTCTTGCCATCAAAGCTGAGTGTTTCACGGCCCTGCACCTCAAACGTCGTCAGATAAGGCTTGTCCCAGGGCTGCACCACCCGCGTGATCTTCTGCCCCGGCGTCAGCGCCTGACTGCGCACGTAGAGAATGACCGCCAGCAGGTCATCCATCGGCCCATACGGGCAGATCGTGCTGTGACTGTGCGTCGTCCCCTGCACCGGCGTCGTGGTCGTCTCCGTCACCACCCGCCTGCCTTCAAAGGACACGCGGTAGCGGCAGTTCTCCTCACTGTCCGTCTCGCTGTGCTGTAGGTAGTGCGAGCGGATGTCGGCGCGCCCGATGACCGCCGTCATCGCGCAATCATACTGCCACAAAGTGCGCGCAAATCCCGTGCTCGCCGCCGTCGCATCTGCACGCCAGTAAGCTCCCGCCTCCTTCACGCTCAGAGACGCCGTACCCGCCTTGATGAAGTTGTTCCAGCCCAGCTCAAAGGTGATCTCACACGGCGGCACATACAAAAAGGGACCAACTGGGGCCGCAGT
>JBDNIB010000013.1:0-3588 GCA_041688535.1 Prosthecobacter sp. | reverse complement strand
CGCACCGGAGCGTCTGCTCAAACTCAACGAAATCGCCATCACCCAGATGCGCACCCTCCTCTCTGCCAGCAGCGTGAAGCGCCTCAAATAGTCCCCATGAAATCCGCCCTCGCTCATTTCCAAACGCTTCCCCTCGAAGACGCCGCCCGCCAGTTTCACCACGCTTTCCAAGAAATCGAAAACAAACGCTTCATCATTCATCCTTCCTCCTTCATACTTTTCACCATGCTCAACAACACCCTTTCCCACGACCCGTTGGCGGACAAACGCTTCGACTTCCAGTTCGTCCATCCGCCCTACGGCTACGAGTGGAGCAAGGACTACGACGCCGTCACCACCGAGGCCGCGCGCGGCTTCGATGGGCGCTTCGGGGCCGGGCTGCCGCGCAAGTCGGATGGGCAGATGCTCTTTCTCCAGCACTTCATTCACCACCTTTCGTGCCCGCCCGTAGCCGACTCCGTCCACCTCAACGTCAGAATGTCGTCCAACCACTCCAGCGAAGGGCAAATCCGCCGATCCCTCATCGAGGCCGACCTCGCGGACTGTATCGTCGCCCTCCCCGGCCAGCACTTCTACAGCACGCAGGTGGCCTTCACTCATACTATATTCTCTCTGAACTAATCACTACAGATGCAAAAAGAAGCCGTCATAGCAGGAGTTTCAACTCAAATCGTTTGGTGGATGGGCGAGCGCAAAAAGAAGCTCGTTGAACTGCGGCACGAAACCATGTCGGTGAACCCATTTTTGCTTCCACTCATTCTCGGGATTCATCAGTTCAAGACCTTCGATGAACTGGTGGATTTCCTCGTGGCAGCACACCTATCTACCGGCTACTCAACCGGGTTTGGAAAGTTGATGGACGAGAAGATTCTGCCGAAGGTCTTCGGCACCACTAAACTCGATAAGGCAGAAAGACGAAATCCGATCCTTAAAATGGCGGTGTTTAATGAAATTGACCACATCATCAAACCTGGCGATGGCCAACCGTGCAAATTGCTTTCACTAAAAGCAGGTAGATGGACCATCCAGCTAACCATGGCTGTTCAGTTGAATCGCGTTTTTGGGGAACTGCTCAAGTATCGAGACTCGAAAGTGCTGGGCGAATACGCGTTTGATGAAATCGCCGTAGGCGTGTTTTACGGAACAAAGGAAACGCTAACGGATAAATACGACATTCTTCGCGGAATCAACCGGGGTGCGCAGCACGACGTTCAAGACCTTACGAAGCATGTCAATGTTTATGCCGGACGCGAGTTCTGGACGTGGCTGAACGGCGGGGAACAACAGACGCAAGAATGGGTTCTAGAAGGCATCCTTCAAGGATTCAGCACTGCGGAAAAATCCATGGGGTCGCTTGCAGACCTTCTGGCAGGCTTCCGGAAGGAGTTCAGTCAGCAATTCCAATCCTTCGTCCGCCCCGACCACACCATCGACTGGCAGGCCATCATCAGGAAGATCAATGGTTAAACCAATTCGACTGCATCGAGCGTCAATTGCATTTGGTCATCGGACGACTGCCTGCGGTCATAGTATCCCGTTTGCCCATCAATCACTTCGCCTTCCTTGAAGTAGCTCCGTGTTCTCACATGCGGCCTGACGTGGATAATTCGCCCAGAGGTGGTGGGTTTTCCATTCAATGGCGGCACAGTTTCGGAAGCTTGTAATAGCCGCTGAAGCACTCGTCCTGCTACTTCGCCGAGCCGTGGAGGCACGGCATTCCCGATTTGTCGGCATTTGTCCGTTGGAGAGCCAACAAAGGTCCACTCCCTCGGGAACTCTTGAACTGCTGCCATCTCTCCCACAGTGAGCGCCCTGAGTTCTGTCGGGTGGCACATGCTGGTGCCAGCGTGGTTCGGCATCGTCACCACTGTTGGGGATGGGAATTCCAAAGTGAGTTTCCGCCAATAGGCGCTGCGTCCACCTTTCAAATACCAGCTTTTGCCCATCGATTCTTTTTGCACGTCCTCCGGCAGGTTTCTCCAATTCCCTCCAGGAGGAACCATTGCCAAATATTTTAGCTTCCGAGGGCTGAAGTTCATCATCGACGGGTCGGGATCATTGAATCCCGCTCCAATCACATCCCCGAGAGTCCTAAAGGGTGGAAGCTTATCGGAAGGACGATTGCTAAACTCGGGCGGTGGAAACGCGGGGTCGAGGTCAAACTGTGACCCGATGCAAAGCAAACGCTCTCGAATCTGTGGAGCACCGTAGTTCACTGAGTTGACGAGATAGCAGTCAACTCGATAACCAATACTTTCGAACTGACGAATCAGTTCACGAAGTAGCGAGCCGGGCTCAGTTTGTTCAAGCGGCACAGCTTTTCCTTCGAAATCCACGCCTTTCGGGATTAGGGGCATCGAATGGAGCCCTCGAACATTCTCCATGAGAAACGCCTTTGGTCTGACTTCATCAACAAGTCTGAAGAACTCAAAAATCATTCGACCCCGGCCATCGTGCAATCCTCTGCGTTGCCCGAACACACTGAACGCTTGGCACGGGGGGCCGCCAGCCAGCAAATCGATGCCGGACACATCGAATCCGGCTGCCTTACTCAATGTCTTCAGCGTCACTTCCTCGACTGACCCAGAGATTACCGGCAAGGCCCGCTTGTTCAGTTTAATCGTCTCCACTGCTAGGGCGTTGATTTCGTTGGCGACAACGCAATTGAATCCGGCTCGTTCTAATCCGATATCAAGCCCCATCCCGCCCGAGAAAAGGGAGATGTAGTTGCGGCGAACAGCCGACTTGGTGTTTCCCGCGTGTGCCTTGCCATTATGTTTCGCACCATTTGCGCGCTTAGCACCGTTACGTCCGCTTCCGTTTGATGAAGAATGAATCGTGCTCATTTTTTGCCTCCATAAATCGCAGGATCTTCGTGCAGCATATTGATCGCTTGCTCGGCTGCGGGGTTGTCCGTGTGCTCAAGTCGGAATCGTTCGACGATTCGACGTGCCTCAAATTCGTTTGCGTCGATCCCAAAGAATTTCGCAATCGAGCTGGCTTGCTCGGCTGTGAGCAATCGTTGCCCCAATTCAACTTTGCTCAGATGTGCTTGGTCCATTTCGGCAGCTGCAGCAACAACCCGCAAAGGTAAGTCTTTGGACTCACGCAGTCCGCGGAGCCACTCCCCGAAACGCAGGGTGTTGGCGGTGTAGGTTGCTTTTTTTTGTCTAGCCATAATATGGCTAGATACGATGCGGCTGGCCGCACCGCAAGAACTATTTTCGTCACCATGCGAACCAGGAGTGGTTCAAGGTCTGGCGCACGATTGACGGCGAGGGCGATGCGCCGAAGACCGTGCAGATGGTGTTGTCCTATGCCTCGGAAGACGAGCAAAAAGAAGAGGAGGAAAAGACGGTGGAGGATCGCATTCTGGAAGAGCTGAAGACGCGCGGACCGCAGAAGAACGTGAGCTACTTCGCCTACACCGCCACGCCCAAGCCGGAGAAGCTGCAACAGTTCGGCACCAAGCAAGCGGATGGCACCTTCAAGCCCTTCAACCTCTACACGATGCGGCAGGCCATCGATGAGAAATTCATTCTCGATGTGCTGAAGAACTACACGACCTACGACCAATACTGGGCGCTG
>JBDNIB010000767.1:0-2436 GCA_041688535.1 Prosthecobacter sp. | reverse complement strand
CGCCCAAAACGGGCGACTTCGCCGCCGTGTTGGTCATCGGCCTCATCAAGCAGCCCATCACCGCGCTCGACAAGGATGGCGACAAGCTCGTCAGCCAGAAAGAATACGACCAGCTCTCGCTCGACCTCTTCGCCAAACTGGACGTGGACAAGAACAACAGCCTCACAAAAGTCGAACTCGCTGAGTTGCCGGTCAAGCTGCTCATGAAGTGACTTTTTCGCGGGCACTCGTGCCTCCTGCATATGCCCATCTACGGAACCGCGCTCCTCTCCCTCTGTCTGCTTATCGGGCTGTCGCTGGGGCGTCTGCTTGGCCTATTGTGCGGCGTGGAGGCGGACATCGGCGGTGTGGGCATCGCGATGATCCTACTCATCCTTGGCTGTGACTGGCTGCACCGTAAGGGGCGTATGAAACCACCCACAGAGTCGGGCATCGCTTTTTGGGGTGCCATTTATGTGCCCATCGTGGTCGCGATGGCGGCGAGCCAAAACGTGCTCGCCGCACTGACCGGTGGTGTGATGGCGATGGTCGCCGGTGCGCTTGTGGTGGTGGTGTGTTTCGTGCTCGTTGGTTTGTTTGTGCGCATGGGAGGGCGAGGCGAAAAATCATGAGGCAGGCGCTGGAGGCGGTCTTGCTGAAAAACTCGCTGCTCACGGCCTTCGTGGTCGTCGGCCTTACCATGCTCGTGTCGTATTGGGCCTCGGACCGGCTCACGCGTGGTCGTCTGCACGGTTCGGCCATCGCCATCTTGATCGGTCTCGTACTCGCCTGCGTCGGTGGTTGGATCACCGGCGGCAAGCAAGGCATCGCCGACCTCCCGCTGCTCTCCGGCATGGGATTGATGGGCGGCGCGATGCTGCGTGACCTCGCCATCGTCGCGACTGCCTTCGGTGTGCGCATGGAGGAGTTCACGAAGAGCGGTGTCATCGGTGTGCTATCGCTGTTCACCGGTGTTTTTGTATCATTCATCGTCGGTGGTGCCGTGGCATATGCGTTTGGCTATCGCGATGCCGTGAGCATCACCACCATCGGCGCTGGCGCGGCCACCTACATCGTCGGCCCCGTCACCGGCACGGCGATTGGCGCGAGTTCCGAGCTGATCGCCCTCAGCGTGGCCGCCGGGCTGATGAAAGCAATTGTCGTGATGATCGCCACGCCCTTCGCCGCGAAGGCGATGGGTCTGGATAATCCGCGCGCCGCGATGATCTTCGGCGGCCTCGTCGGCACCAACAGCGGCGTGATGGCCGGCCTCGCCGCCACCGATCCGAAGCTCGTGCCGTATGGTGCCATGACCGCCACCTTCTACACCGGCCTCGGCTGTCTGCTCGGGCCATCGGTGATGTTTTTTACCATCAAACTGCTCGTCGCCACCCCATCATGAAACTCTTTCTATTCTCACTGCTTTTTATCTCGCGAGGAATGTCTCATTCGGCTGATTCGCAGCTAGTGAAGGATTTTCAGCGAGTCGTAATCGCTGATGATGCGAACCTTGTGCAGCGTGCGGCGGCTCAGGAACTCGCGGATTATGCAGGAAAGATCGCCGGGCAGAACATCGAGGTGATCACGCTGAGCAAGCTGGTCGCGAATACCGCAGGACTGACATTCTTTGTGGGCGATGGCGCGGCAGAACATGTCCTGGGAAAGTCGGTGAAGCCATGGCGAATGGAGGAGTGGATGCTGAAATCGGTGCCCGCTGGTTTCGTCCTTGCAGGCGATGATGGCAGCGGCAATCCGTGGTCCATCAACACGGCGGCAGGCAGCATGCTGGCGGTTTACACGCTGCTGGAGGATCATCTCGGCGTTCGCTGGTTCTGGCCGGGTGAATTTGGCGAGCATGTGCCGAAGGATGCCGCGGCAGTGATTCCGGCGCTCGATGTGCGCAGGCTGCCAGGGTTTGAGATTCGTTCTGTGCAGCTTGGCTACTCAAGCATCTACCACACGAAGACCTTCGACGAGGCGGCGCGGAAATGGGCGCGTCGTGCGCGGCTTGGCTGGGTGAAATCAGCCGTCTTTGGCCACTCCTGGGACGCGGCCTTTGATCTTCGCAAAGGAGAGACCTTCAAACAGCATCCGGAGTGGTTCGCGCTGGTGAAGGGCCAGCGCAGGCCTCCGCAAATGTGTACGACGAACCCTGAGGTCATCGCACGGATGGTCGAGTATGTTTTGAACGGGAAGCAGGACATCATGAACATCTCGCCGAGCGACGGCGGCGGATTCTGCGAGTGCGAGCGCTGCCAGGCGCTGGATGTGCCTGGCGTGCTCGCCTACGATCACAAGCACGTTCAGCTTAGCGACCGCATCTTCACCTATGCGAACGAGGTGGCTCGCCGCGTGCGTGAAAAGAATCCGGCCAAGAGCTGCGGCATGTTTGCCTACACCTTTTATAACAAGCCGCCGCTCAAGATCAAAAAGCTGGAGCCCAACCTGTATCTCTCG
>JBDNIB010000766.1:0-1567 GCA_041688535.1 Prosthecobacter sp. | reverse complement strand
TCCATCTGGCTTTCCGTGCTGGTGCCGACGCTCCTCATCGGCTCCTACATCTTCGCCGCTTTTCAGGTTTTCCAGACATCCAGCCTGCAACTGCCCCTCGTCTGGCCCGTGTTTGGCTTCGTGCTAGTCGAAGGTGCTGCCATCCTTCACCGCCTAGTCATTGAGCTGCGCGCCAAAAGCCGCATCAAAGGCATGTTTGGCACCTACCTCTCCCCCCAGGTGGTGGAGCAGATGATCGCCTCCGGCGAGGAGCCGAAACTCGGTGGCCAGCAGTCCGAGATCACCGCCTTTTTCAGCGACATCGCCGGCTTCTCCTCCTTCTCCGAGAAACTCTCCGCCGAGCGGCTCGTGACTCTGATGAACGACTATCTCACCGAGATGACCGACATCCTCCACGACAACGGCGGCACGCTCGACAAGTTCATCGGCGACGCCATCGTCGGCATGTTCGGCGCGCCGTTGTATTTCAAAGGCCACGCCTATCATGCCTGCCGCGCCGCCCTGCTCATGCAGCAGCGTCAGCTCGAGCTGCGGGAAAAATGGCGGAAAGAAGGTGGCTGGCCGGAGATTGTGTTCGACATGCAGACCCGCATCGGCCTCGACTCCGGCCAGGCCATCATCGGCAACATGGGGTCCCGCCGCCGCTTCAACGACACCATGATGGGGGACACCGTGAACCTCGCCGCTCGCAGCGAAAGTGGCGCGAAAAGCTACGGCGTTTACACCATGATCACCAGCGAGACCAAGACGCTCGCCCAGGCCCACCAGGACGACATCACCTTCCGCTTCCTCGACCGTATCATCGTCAAAGGCCGCAGCAAACACGTCGAAATGTACGAACTCGTCGGCTTCAACATCGCCATCTCTCCCGCGACCCAGGAATGCCTCTCCATCTACCAGCGCGGCATGGAGTGCTACCTCGCCCAGGACTGGGACCAGGCCAAAAGCCACTTTGAGAACTCCGCCCAACACGAGACCCACCAGGACGCCAATCCCTCTCTGGTGCTGCTCCAACGCTGCGAAGTCATGAAAAATAACCCGCCTCCCCCCGATTGGGACGGCGTTTTTGTGATGAAGACGAAGTGAGCCGCCAGGCTCAAAACAGCAAAAGTGCTCCCGGTGGGATTCGAACCGCAACCAAGGGATATGCCGGCCCTTCATGGGTGGATGTTGCTGGACGTGGCGAAGAAATGGACGCGGCGGTGTCATCCTGCATGGATTCGGTGCCGGGAAGTTTTTTTGCATTGTGAGGCGGCTGGAAAAGCGGTGTGTCTTGCCTCGCTTCACCGCCTTGCAATGACGACGATTGTCTGGAATAGTCAGGCTTCGCCATCCTGAGTCATGAGCCACCACGAAGCTGTCGAATATCATGCGTATCATCAAGCCGCCGCGCCTGTTGGAGTTCGCTCGCCTGCATCCAAACGCCGCGTCTTCGCTACTGCGCTGGCTGGCGGTGGCGTAGAAGGCACGCTGGCAGAACCGCGCCGAAACCCGCGCCGACTTTCGCCACGCGGATGAAGTTCGCGTTTCCAGCAACCGCCCCGTCACCATTTTTAACATCTCCGGC
>JBDNIB010000092.1:0-3262 GCA_041688535.1 Prosthecobacter sp. | reverse complement strand
GAAGAGGGAATGTATGACGGCATTGAAATCCCGCTGCCGAAGCTGGCGACGGATGAAGCCTTCAAACGCCTGCCCGAGTTTGTGCAGAAAAGTGAAGGCCGCCGCCGCTGGGAGTGGCGCTTTGATGAGGCGCAGAAGGCGCAGGGCATCTTGCATGATTACTATCGCCTCATCACCGGCGTGGATCGCGAGGTCGGGCGCATTTTGGTGACGCTGGAGAAACAGCAGTTCGCGCAGAACACCATCGTCATCTTCACCGCTGACAACGGCTATGCGCTCGCGGATCGTGGTATGGCGGACAAGTGGTATGCGTATGAGGAAGATCTGCGCGTGCCGCTGATCATCAAGGACCCGCGTCTTCCGCAGTCACGCACAGGCAGTACGGTGGATGCGATGGCTCTGAACGTCGATCTAGCGCCCACGATGCTCGATCTGGCCGGAATTCCGGTTCCCGCCGCCATGCAGGGCCGCAGCTTGAAACCATTGATCGAAGGCACCACGCCGGAAGACTGGCGCACCGAATTTTTCTACGAGCACCACAGCGTCAAAGACCGCATCCCGCCCAGCGAGGCATTCCGCACGCTACGCTGGAAATACATCCGCTGGATGGAGCCGAATCCCCTCGTCGAAGAGCTCTACGATCTCGAATCTGATCCGCTGGAGGAGCACAATCTCATCGCCGATCCCGCGCATGCGGCCACGCTCAAGGAACTGCGGGAGAAGTGGGCTGCTTCTGACGCAGCATTGAAGTGAGATAGCTATCTCTCTGCGTCAGCTCACCAGTACATGAGATACTGCGCTTCACGAAGTTCAGTTTCACGAGCGATTCATCCTTGGCGAGTCTGATGTACTGCTGATGACTTCGGATGGCGTGCGCCTTTTCCAACAGCACTTCCTGGGAAGGTCCACGATAATGAATGTGCTCAGCCGAGGCTGAGAACGAGCCGTCTGGCGTGATGACCGTCACCTTGGCGTTTTTTGCCAGGACGAGACGGACCACACCCGCTTTGCCGGTACGGGTGTAGCGGATGTCATTGCCCTCAAGCATGACAAACGGCGACTCACACAGAATCAGGCGACGTTTAGGCTGCGTGGGTTCCATGCCCATCGAATTCTGTGAAACCCAGGTGAACGGATCGACCCAAACCAGCGCGTACGTCACACCGTCCACCAATGCGGAGGCTCCTTTGCCGACGAGAGTGCCAGGTCGTGAAGCATTCCGGCCACCATTCGCGGCAGACACTTCCGCATCCATTATCAGCGTGAGCGGTGAGATGGGTTGATGCGAGATAACGGTCAGCTTCGGCCCCGGTTTGGCCGCCCATGTTTTGAGCCGTGGATCAGGCAGGCGGTTGAGCGGCTCATCGCGCCGCGTGATCGAGTCATGCGTGCCATTCACCGCCGCCGCTGACCAGATGCCTACACAGGGAGTCAGCCAGGGGAATGAGAGCAGGCAGGTGGCGGTTACAAACAGACCGCGTCGGAGATTTTCCTGTTTCATGGCGTGAGGTTGTCATTCCGCCGTGGCAGACGCAAGCATGGATTTCGAGCGCCGCCGTAGCATGAGAAAACCGAGCGCGGACATCATCAGCGCGATGAATTGATAACCACTGAGGCCGAGCCAGAGCTTCGGTGTGTCGCGCATGAATTCGTGGACGAAGCGGAAGACGCCATACGTCGTGAGGTAGAGGAAGAACAAACGATCACGCAGCAGGCCGCGGCGTTGCAGCAGTAGAATGATCGCGAGCATGATGACTTGAAACGCGCCTTCGACTAAGGGCGCAGGCCAGCGGGCGATGCCGCTGACATCGCGGGTGGCAAACACTCCGGCGGTGGGCTTGCCGAGACAGCAACCGTTCATGAAACAGCCGACGCGGCCCAGCAGGATGCCGATGGGCACGATCACCGCGAAGGCATCGCCCGTGGACTGTTTGTGGCCGACGAAATGCTTGGTCCATTCCACACCAGCGTAGGCACCGAGCAAGCCGCCGAGCACGGACTTGCCGGTGGCCCAGCGCAGCATGCGGTCTGGCTGCGACCATTCGAGCCAGCCTTCGGCGAGCAGGTAGGCGATCTTGGCACCCGCAAAGCCGCCGATGAGAGCACCGAGATAGATGAGCAGCAGGCCGCTTTGGCCCTGCGAACGCCGATACCAGAACACCGCACCGATCAAAATGCCTGCCGCCATGAACGCGGCATAAGCGGTGCTGCCGGGCATGAGCTGATGCTGGACCGACGAGTTCAAAGCGAGTCGCGTGTGTCAGGAAAACCGGAGTAGTAGCGGCAAAAGGAGTCCAGTTTGCCATCCGGCCGGATCACATGCGTGCAGCAGCGGTCGATGCGGTCCTCGTCCCAGGTCCAGGCGTCCATGAAGGGCTTCACCATCAGGCGGAAGGCCATGCTGCGGGTCTGCTCCATCGTCTTGAGCAGCTCGCCGAGCGGTTCGTTCTCGCAGCCGCATTTGGCGAGGTCGGCGAGCGTGTAGTGAATCTTGTCCTGGAGAAAGCCTTGCAGCTTGCTGAAATCGAGGAAGTCGCTGACATGCCAGACCTGATCCTCGCGCCGGATGAGATAGCCGATGGTGGCGCAATTCGGGTCGCCACAGGGCAGGGGCGTGAAGTCTTCAAAGCGGAGTTGTCCCTGCGATTGTTCGACCGAAGCGAGCAGAATGTCGGCGGTGTTGAGGCGCTGCTTCGTGGATGGCGCTTGATTGCGTCCGCTCAAAAACTCCGGCTGGAAGGTGACGCCGTGGATGTTCGCGTCATCAAGGCCAAAGCGGATCGTCTGCCAGAGGTGCGGCAGGTTTTCATGCGTCACGGTCATCGCCAGCGTGACGGGAATGTTCGCGGCAGCGAGGTTGGCGAGCGCCTGCCGCTTCACCGCCCGCAAATCCGCACCGCGCAGGGCTTTGTGCCCGTCATCTTGCAAGCCATCGAACTGCAAATAGACCTGCAAGCCGCCATGGCGGAAGATTTCGCCGAGTTCCTCACATAAGGCCGGTTCTTTGGCGAAACGAACGCCGTTGGAGTTGATGAGCAGGAAGTCGATCTGCTCATGTGCCTTCGCCCAACGGCAGAGTTCGGCCAGTTGCGGATGCAGCGTCGGTTCGCCGCCGGAGAGTTGCAGAATTTCGATCTTCCCTTTGCGTTCGATCACGCCGTTCACGCGCGCTTGGATGTCTGCGACAGCGATAGCATCCACCTTGGCACCGATGCCGATGGGGGAATCGGCATAGCAGGTCGGGCAGGCGAGATTGCAGGAG
>JBDNIB010000091.1:0-5243 GCA_041688535.1 Prosthecobacter sp. | reverse complement strand
TGATCCGCGCAGGCTGGTTTCTTGAGAAGACACACGATTTGCAAAAATTGGCCTCGCAACTGCGCGAACGCGACCCGGAATTGGCGGATCGCGCCCGTGAACTGGTGGTGTCTCTCGCTGAAGCCTACTTTTCGGCCCGTTATCCCGGCTTTGATTTGGAGGAACCAGACTGGCCTGACCTGCACGGTAAAATGGAGTCGGCTGCCGAGCTGTTAAGTGTGGTCCGCTCTAGATTATGAAACCCCATGGCGAGGAACACATAAACGCAATTGTCAAAGTGCGGAGATTAAAAACCATTCTTGTTTCAACTCAGAAACGAGCCTCCGAAAAAAAGGAAAAAGAAAAATTGGGGAATGACAAAGAATCCATGAGGCTTCTTTTCCATTTTTTTAACTCTTTCGGCCAATCATTCTGGAAGTTGCCAAAGTGGCAGCAGGAGAGCGGTGGATGGCTGCGGCCTTCTTTGGGAACGCTCATCAGCGAGGTAATAGCATGACGCAAATTTTGCAAATACTCCCGCGTGTGCCGCCTGCGGTGTGCGGCATCGGGGATTATGCCTGGCAACTGGCGCAGGCGCTGCGGGACGGACATGACATCCAGAGCAGTTTTCTTTCCGCCGGCACCTCCTGGACCCAGCCGCAGGGGGAAACCGAGTTTCCGGTGTTCCGGCTGCCGCAGCTCACGGCGCAGGCGCTGGTGGATTTCATCGCGGCCCGGGCAGGGGAGTATGAGGCGGTCGTGCTGCACATGTCCCCCTACGGCTATCAGAAGCGGGCGGTGCCGTTGTGGCTCGCCTCCGCCTGGCGACAGTTGGCGCAATTGAAATCGCGCCCTCGCTTGCTCACGATGTTTCATGAGCTGTATGCTTCCGGTCCGGTGACCAGCTCCGCTTTCTGGCTGCAACCGTTGCAGAAGCATGTGCTGCGCACTGTGGCGTGTGCTTCGGATAGCCTGCGGACCAATCGGGAGGCTTATGCGGATTGGTTACGGCAAGTTACTGGCAGACCCGGCGGCGAAGTGATCGCCCTGCCGGTGTTTTCGAATTTCGGCGAGCCTGCCAATCTGCCGCCTTGGGATGCTCGGGAACCTGCCATGGCCCTGTTTGGTTGGGGCATTCACAGCGGGGAAAGTCTAGAGGCCATCGTTGCCAAGGCGGCAGGTTTCTGCCAGCGCTTTGACATAAAAAAGCTCCATCTCATCGGGGGCGGCGCGGAGCCGCTGAGCGTTCCTGCGGGCCTGGAGTTGGTGCGGCATGGTTATCTGGCAGCCTCGGCGGTGTCGGCGCTGCTACAATCCTGCCGGATGGCTTACACCGCTTACAGTGCCGAGCATTTTGGTAAATCCACCCTCATGGCAGCACTGGCCGCTCACGGTTTGGCGGTGATCGTGCAGGGGCACCAAGCCAGCCTGCCAGATGGTTTGGGCGATGGCCTGAATGTGATCCATGAATCCTCGGTGCAGGGGGGGCGGATTCCTGATTCCGCCGAATCGGAGTCTTTGGGGCAGGCGTTGCGACAGTGGTATGAGCGGCATTCTTTGTCGCAGAACGCCACGAGTTATGCCACGCAACTGCGGCTGCTGGAACCAGTGGCCCAGCCACGCAAAACACCTCCATGTTGAAGCTGCTGGCAGGTCTTTGGTGTCAGCGCTCTCGTCCACCCCTGGGCAGCCAGGCTTGGTTCAGAGCCTGGGCCAAACGTGCTCAGCAGTTGCCGAACCTGCTGAAGCAGGGCTGGTTCCATGCGCGACTACGGCAGGCGGGGGCTACCGTGGATCCTTCGGCCTTTTTTTCCGACGCGAAGATGATCTCCGGGCAGTTGCTGTCCCTGCAGGTGGGGGCGCACAGTTTTGTGGGCCGCGTCGAACTCGCGGTACATGCGCCGCTGACGATAGGCCGTTGCGTCTGCATCAACGATGGGGTGAAGATTTTGACTGCGAGCCATGATGTGAATGATCCTGCCTGGGGATCAATGTCCAAACCCATCGTTATCGGAGATTATGTGTGGATTGCTACCAACGCGCTCATTCTGCCAGGAGTGACCTTGGGACGGGGGGCAGTGGTGGCCGCAGGAGCTGTGGTGCTCAAGGATGTGCCTCCTTTGGGGATTGTGGCTGGCAATCCGGCACGATTATTGGAAAAATCTCGGGTGGAAACATTGAACTATCAGCCGACGAATTCGCTGGCTTTGTTTCGTGCCTGGTAGTCTCTCTAATTTCGATTTTTCTGTAGTTTTGATATGAATGGGATCTTTCTAGCCGCCAAACTGCCGCTCTCCACCTTGCTGCTGGTCGGGGGTATGGGGGCTCTCTTGCTTATTTCCTGGAGCTACTCCAACTGGCGGGCGGCGGTGAGGTGGCCTTCGTGGCGGTTCTGGTGGAAGGAGCCATCCGTAAGTGGCTGCTGCCCCAGGGGCAGGAACTGGTCTATTTCCTCAAGGACGTGTTTCTGGTGGGGGCCTACTTGAAGTTTTATTTTGCCCCCGATCCTGATCTGCATGCCTATCGCCTGCGGGTGCCGGGCATGCTGATTTTCCTGCTCTGTGCTTTGGTTTCATTCAGCGCCCTGAATCCGAATATCGGCTCCCTTCTGCTCGCGGTTTATGGTTTTAAGATCTATTTCATGTATGTGCCGCTGGCATTCATGATGCCTTACCTGTTCCGCAACCAGCAGGAGATGCTGCGTCAACTCACTTGGTATGCCTTGCTGGCCATCCCCATCTGCATTCTCGGTTTCCTCCAGTACACCTCAGACCGTTTCAGTGTCATGAATACCTTTGCTGCAGGCATGGGTGAGACCGGCGCGACGGGTTTTGGGGTGGGGGATCGTGCCCGCGTGACGGGAACCTTCTCCTACATCACGGGTCATACAACTTTCGTGATCATCTTCTTTGCCCTGGCCATCGCCCTGCTCACCATGAAAGAGACGAAATGGAAGGCGGGTTTGATCTTTGGTGTGCTGCCTCTGCTGGCTGGCAATGCCCTCATGAACGGTGCCCGAGCATCCGTCGTGACCATGGCTTTTGTGGCTTGCGGCTTCGCTCTCGCGGCGATGACAGGACGTCTGGCTACCTCCCGTAACTTTGTGATGACGCTGATCGTGAGTGCCGTTATAGCGGTGGGTGGCGCGGTCTATTTCTTTGCTGACGCCTTGGCGCATTGGGAGGCGCGTTTCATGACTTCGGGGGATTCGATTGCAAGTCGAACGGTTGATCACCCGCTGGCTGCATTAAATTTGGCGATTAAGGAGGGTGGAGCATTTGGCTTTGGCATTGGTACGGCGCATCCGGCCACGGCTGCGATCCGCAGCAAACTGGAGATTCTGCCCATGAAGGACAAGGTGCCGCCGATGGACAATGAGCCGGGACAGATTATGGCGGAGCTGGGTTTTTTCGGTTTTGTCGGCTGGTACGGCCTGCGATTTCTGCTGCTTTGGCTTGCCTGGATTTCTTATCTCAAGTCGCCGCCAGGTCTTGTCCGCGCCATGAGCTTGGCGGTGGTGCTGATCACCGGTCCCTTCCTGTTCATGTCCGTGGTCTATAACCACACGGCCAGCTTCTTCATCTTCGCCCTGGCCGGCTTTGGCCTGATCCCGTTGGTGGAATCGACCGTGCAGCGGCGTTTCGCCCCACGCGGGCGGGGTGGTTCGTCACATCTCCAGAACCAACCTCGCCGACCAGCGTGACGAAATGGTTGCTGGTGTGCAGTGGAAAATCCCACCATGCAGGGTGACTGTTTTTTTCCTGAATGAGTATTCCTGATGTATGCCTGATCTCGGCCATCGTGCCAGCCTGTCGGCGGCGCGATGCGCTGCTGCGCACCCTGGCACGCCTCCGTGACTGCCGCCCGGCCCCAGCGGAGATCCTGGTGCATGTGGATGGCGGCTCGACTGAGATCGTGGCGGCGGTGCAGGCTTTCGATCCAGCGATCCGCATTCTTACCTCGTCCGAACTGCTGGGACCGGGAGGTTCCCGCAACCGCTTGATCGCCGCAGCGAGTCACGAACTGGTGGCTAATTTTGATGACGACTCTTTCCCAGCCGCGCCGGACTACTTCGCCAGGGTGACGCAACTGGCGCAGCGATTTCCCGAGGCCGCGATGTTCAGCGCCGCCAGCCATGCGAAGGAGTGGCGGTCACTCCAGTTGCAGCGCATCGCCGTGCCCTCCGGCTGCGGCTGCGTGTTTCGCAAAAGTTGGTTTGAACGCACGCATGGCTTTGTGCCGCTGCCGGTGGCCTACAACATGGAAGAGGTGGACATCGGCCTGCAACTGCATGCGCTGGGCGGCGTGATCGTGCATGATCCGCTGCTGCGGGTGGTGCATGACCGGCTGGTGGCAACGGAAATAGATGCGGCGACCAATGCGCAGGTGCTGGCCAATACGGCCTTGTTTCCCTTCCTGCGTTTTCCTGTCTGGCTCTGGCCCCTGGGGGCCTGGAGCGTGCTGCGGCGGGTGGTTTTACTCCTGTGCTGGGGCTGGACGGCCGGGCTGCTGGAGGGACTGTGCCTGATCCCGCGCCATTTGGAGAAGCATAAAAAATTCCGCCATGAGGTGAGCAGTCCCACACTGCTGACCTGGCTGTGGCTGAAGCGTTGGCCTGTCAATTGGGGAGATGCCCGACAGCTCAATGCGGCTACAACAACAATCAATGATCCAACAACCGTCTTGAAATGAAACTTGTTCAAACATTGGTGCGCCGCCTTTATCCTCACGATGCGGTTCGAACTGTATGGCGGTGGCCACTGCGGGGGAAACGCTTCGTGGTGGTGCCGAGTATGGGAGTGACTTATGCCTCGGGCTTTGACAGTTGGAACTGGCGTTTCCTGGCCGAGCGGGTAGCAAAAGGCAGCGTGGTGTATGATGTGGGCGCGAACTGCGGGCAGATGGCCTTGTTTTTTTCTCACTGGGTGGGGACAGGTGGGAAGGTGTTGAGCTTTGAGCCAGTGCCGCAAAATGTGACCACGCTACGACGCAATCTGGATCTCAACGGCTGTGCCAATGTAGAGGTGCTGGCCGCTGCGGTGGCCGGCGACACAGAACCCCGGAGCTTTTGTTTTGATGAGTCCCACCACACGATGGGCACGCTGGAGGGGGCGTTAGTCAAGCTGGACTCCCGGCAGACGACGACTCTTGAAGTTCCCTGTGTCACGCTGGATGGCGTGCTGGCAGGCGGGGCGAGGCCGCCGCAGGTGCTTAAGATTGATGTGGAGGGCTCTGGATTGGGCGTGATCGAAGGTGCCTACCAT
>JBDNIB010000090.1:0-6611 GCA_041688535.1 Prosthecobacter sp. | reverse complement strand
TGTTATCGACTGAGGCGAACGAATGAATTATTAATTAGTTAATTCCTGCTTCCAACCTGGCGGGGATGGCATCGCGGGTGATCCTCACAGCACTCTCGATCTCACGGGCAGGACGCAGCGCCACCCGCACTGAGAAGCCGTGTATAGTCACGCCCCTGCCAAAGCTGCCGTAGGGATCATCACGAATAGGTGAGACACCTCACGACCGAATTTTACGGCAGCGGCACAGCGGCGAGACACCTCACGACGGAATTTTGGGGCAGCGGAGCAGCGGCGAGACACCTCACGACGGAATTTTGGGGCAGCGGAGTAGCGGCGGCACACCTCACGACGGAATTTTAGGGCAGCGGAGTAGCGGCGAGACACCTCACGACGGAATTTTAGGGCAGCGGAGCAGCGGCGAGACACCTCACGGCCGAATTTTGGGGCAGCGGAGCAGCGGCGATGCACCTCACGACCGAATTTTAGGGCAGCGGAGCTGCGGCGATGCCCCGCAGGACGGATTTTTCAGGCACCGCGGCCTCAACAAGCCCTGACAAAATGAAAATCGCTTATTTCGACTCCGGGATACGCTGGGATAATCCTAATCTCAGATGAGGCAATAACTCGTATATACTTGAGCCGGGCGATCCTGGATACATCAGTCAAACTACTACAACACATCAGAAAGGCCAAGAAAATATGAGCAACAATGCAATTCCCAAAAACAACAAGGTCATGCTGGCCTTGGGCGAAGACTGCTTCGACGGCTGTGTGGCCGCCGAGGACGAAGTGGACCTGAAGATGGTCCGCCAGGGTGATCTGGGAGGCGGCCCCGAAGGGCAGATCGTGGTGGGCTGAGTGCGGTGGTTCGCGGTTCAGGGCAGCGCTGAGACCGCCAGCCGGATGAAGCGCCGACCGCCGCTGCTCATCGGCAGGGCGTCCCGCACGATCAGCGCCTCCGCCGTGTCCTGCACCACCACGGTGTGGCCCGCGCCGGCGTGCCACTGCACCAGATCACCCGACACTTCGACGGTGTAGGCCACATCGGCACGCCGCAGACGGCGGGGGATGCTCAGCGTGAGGAAATTGTCCGTGCTCACGCTGGTCAGGCTGCCTGCCGGGACCTGACCGGGGAGCGCTGCGGTGTTGGCGTCCAGAGCCAGGGCGTATTTGATCAGATTGGGCAGGCGGTCGGCGGAGTTCACCGCTGTGTCAGCGCCATAGGTAGTGCGCCAGTCCGGCAGGGTGGCGGGGAGCTGCCCGCTGAGCGTTAGATTCCACGTCACGGCTTCATTGAGCAGGCCGCTGGGGTCCAGCCGCACAAAGGGCGTGGGATCCTGCACGGTGGCGGTGATGGTGTGAGAGCCATTGCCGATGAAGTCCGACAAGCGGCTGAAAGAGACGGCGGTCTCGCCAGACTGTGGCACGCCATCGACCTGCCAACTGACCTGCAAGGCGACGCCGCTGGAGGGAGCCTTGGGCGTGACCTGAAAACTGAGTGCCGAGGGTGCGACCACGCTGGCGGAAGTGGCGGCGGGTGCAAAGCCTGCCAAGGGGCTGACGCGCGTGTAATACTGCAACACGAACTGCTCGCGGTTCACCTGACCGCAGGGGCGGTTCAGGGAGCGCATCAAAGAATTGTTGTGCGGACGATACTGGCCCGAAGTGCGGTACATGGAGCCTTCAAACAATCCCGCCAAGGCATCATAGGTGGAGGTTTCGGGCGTGGGCACCGGGGTGGTAGCACCGATCCAGTGATTCCAACGAATCAATGCCCGGGTGGTCTGGGCGGTGTTGTTGGGCTTTTCGGCGGGCGTGTAGATGAGATACTCGGTGTCGTATTCATCCGCCAGCAGAGCGAAAGAATGGCCGATCTCGTGCTCCACCACGGCGGCGCTGGAGGCATGAACGGAGGCCACGGAAATCCCGCCACCTGCCCCGCCATACTTGGTGTCATTGACGATCACGACCGGCACATCGTATTCCGGCACATGGGTGTTGAGGAGGCTGGAGGCTCTGGATGAACCGCCGGAGCCGAGGGTGAGAAGCTGGGCCACCGAGGGCGTGTTGAAACCGGCGTTGAAGTAGGTGTCCCGCGTGCCGTTCACACCGCTGGTGGTGCCATTGTCACAGCCGCTCTGATTGGAGGCGATCTCGAGGCGATACACATTGCAGTAGCTGCGGTACTGCTGCCAGGGCTCCTTGCTGAAGAGGAAATTGACCGCGTTGGTCACATGCGTGGCGAAATTGGGCATGTCCGCTGTGGTGTAGCCTTCGGAGAGGAAGACGAGATTGATGCGCTCTGAGCGCGGGCCGTTGTTCTGGACGGTGAACAAGGTGGCGGTCTGCGCCGCCGCGCTGCCCTGCACGAGCAGTGCCAAGCCGAGGGCAAGCAGCAGCGAACGAGGATTCATGGGGGAAGCGGGATCGAAACGAGGAGCTGGCCGAGGGGCTCGACCTCCAGGCCGACGGGCTGTGACCCGGCCAGGCGATAAATGTTCACCCATTTCGCCCCCGGTGTCGGCGGCAGGCGCACCTGCAGCATCACGTCGTCCGTGAGCTTGAGCCTGGCGGCCTGGGGGGTGCCGTCTGGGGTGGTGACGTTCGGGTCCAGCACCACGCAGGGCTCGTCTGGTGCCATGGTGGTCTCCTGCGCCAGCACGTGCATCTGGGCATCCAGCACACGGATGCACCACATGCCAGGACGCCATGCCAAGGGGCCGCGCCGACGGTGGAAATCGCCGACCAAGCGCTCGGTGCCCGCCAGTGTGACGACGCCGCCTTTCAGCACAAAGCGGTAGGCCTGCATCTCCGTATTGCCGCTCTTGGGGACATAACCGGCCAACACTGGTGGGGGTTGTTCTTCAGCGGGTGGCATGGCGGGTTTCACCGGGGGTTGGGGCAGCGGCGGGGGGCTTTGCCTCACGGCGAATTCCGGCAGCCGTCTTGGTTCTGGCGGAGGCACGTCAAGCAGCCACACACAACACCGCCAGTGCCAGCAGCACCAGCAGGATCACCAAAGGCTTCGGAGTTCGTATCATGGACGTGCCCGCATCCTATCAACACGGCCTGCGCTTGTCATTCATTCTCTACGTTTCAGATCCACCCACGCCAGTGATAGACCCAGCTACCGACGATCTCATGCGCCCAGGTTCTGAAAGTCTCGAATCCCTGGGAATGCGGCAGGTGCAGCCAGTGCTGGTCACCCAGGTGGGTCCGACTGCTGAGGTAATTGCAGGGCACGGGTATGACGCTGACACCGACTTTGCGGAAGACCGCCAGGGTGCGTGGCATGTGGCTGGCGCTGGTGACGAGCAGAAGATTTTTGAGGCCGCGCTGCTGCATCAGAGCAGCGGTTTTGACCGCTTCATCATGAGTGTCACTACAGACTCCGAGGCTGTGTAGATCGGTCTTCACCGTGGCGTGCTCACGGAGGTAGTCGCACACGGCATCCGCTTCGGAAAACAGGCGGCCCTGATGCGGGTAACCGCCGCCGCCCAGAATCAGCAGCGGGGCCTTGCCCGCTGCGGCCAGGGTCAGCGCCGTGCTGACCCTGTCGGCACCTGACTTCAACCGAAAACCGACGGGCTCCGACAAGGAGGGCTCGATGCCGCCGCCAAGGCAGAGAATGGCATCGGCATGGGGAAGCTGCGCCAGCGCCACTTGGGGAATTTGATTCTCCAGCCCCGCAAGCAGGACAGAGGCTAGCGGCGTGCAGGTCATGCCCGTCAGGATCAGCCAGGACAGACCGGGCAGCCACAGGCCCTCCCGGCGGCGTTGGATGAGCATGCGCAGCAGCCAGATGCCGAGCAGCAGCCAGATCAAGCACAGTGGCTGGGCGAGGTGAAGGGCCGTTTTCAAGATCGTGGTCATCCGTGGAAGCTACGACGGTTTTGTACTTTTCTGCAACTGCGACGATGAGGAAGGCGCTCGCCGGAATCCATGCACTCATGAGTGGCAATCAACGGGGGGCGGCCTATTTTCGGCGCGAGCATCGGCGCACAACGGCCCTGCGGACACGCGTTTGAAACGTCCTTCCATCCCTCTTTTCGGTTTATCGGCCCTGCTGGTCCTGGCGTGCAGCCTGCTTTTCGTGCCCCTGCCGGCGGAGTGGTCTGCGGGCTGGCGGGGCGAATGCCTGAACCGGCTGCATGCGCCGCTGATGGGCGCTTGCCTGGTGCTGATCGCCGCACTGTTCCACCTCTCGGGATGCCCGAGGGGAGCGAGCCTGAAAAGAGCCGCTGTATCGGCAACGGGGATGGCCGTGCTGGTGGAACTCGTTCAACCGTGGTTCCATCGCACGGCGAGCCTGGAGGATTTGGGCTGGGGAATGGCGGGGGTGCTGGCCGGAGTGCTCTGGATGGGAGCGGGGCTGCTCAAAGCTGCATGGACAAGAGCCATGCTACGACTGCTGGCGGTGATCTGCGTGCTGACTCCTCCGCTCGAATGGCTGGCACAAGCCGCCCTGGCCAGAGCGGAGGCGGACAGACTATTTCCCGTCCTAGCCGGTGTCTCGAAGACTCAGCGGCGACTCTTTTGGTCCATCGGGCCGGGGAATAGAGTTTCGGATCACCCCGGAGAGGACCCAGACGAAATGATCCTCGCCCGCGATCCTGACCATGCCGCCAGCGTACATCTGAACACGCTTGGCCGTGACTGGAACGGCTTCAGCGGCCTGGAGATCGACGGAACCCTGGAAGCCCCGTCTGCGGTGGAGATCGGAGTGAGGGTGGATTTGGACGATGCCGAGGGAAGACGCCTTCGCGTCGGAGGAAGGATGCAACCTGGACGAAGCCGGATTCAGATCGTGTGGCCCCATGGCAATCTGCCGCGAAAAGTGCGGCAGTTGGTGGTCTTCCTGGCAGCTGAAGATCCACCGGCCCGGCTGTGGCTGCATGAATTGCGCCTGATACGGAACAAGAATGCAAGCGGTCCTTGAATCAGTGGTCGATGCCGTTACCGGCAGGATCGCATGGCAAAAAAAGACGGGCTGCCGGTTTACAAGCGACCGCGAGCGCTCAATAGACAAACCACACTGGTTTTCCCTCAGTCTCACAAGATAAAACTTTCATGAACATCTCTGTTTTTGGCCTCGGATACGTTGGAGCCGTCACCGCCGCCTGTCTGGCCCGAGCGGGGCATCGCATCATCGGCGTTGATCTGCATGGGGCGAAGGTGGACGCCTTTAACCAAGGGATCTCTCCCATTGTGGAGCCGGAGTTGGACGAGTTGTTGAAGTCTGGCAGTGCGAATGGGCAGATCACAGCCACCCTGGATGCCGGCGAGGCTGTCATGAGTTCCGATGCCAGTATCATTTGCGTGGGCACGCCTTCTCTGCCCTCCGGCAGTCTCGACTTGAACTATGTGCTGCAAGTGGCGGCCCAGATCGCCACCGCTTTGAGGACCGGGGCCAAGAGCCACGTCATCATCTTTCGTAGCACCATGCTCCCTGGAAGCACGCGCAAGATCGTCGGCGATGTGTTTGCCGCCCTTCAGCAGACCGGGCGGCTGCAGATCTACTACTGCCCCGAATTTCTTCGCGAGGGGACGGCGGTCAGCGACTTTCAGGATCCTTCCCTTGCCGTCATCGGCACCGAAGACGGCTCCACTCCGCCGCCGGCGGAGATCGCCGAACTTCTCGGTGGCAAGCCCGAACTACTGCGCTGGGAAGGTGCCGAGATGATCAAATACACCTGCAACTATTTCCATGCGCTCAAGGTGGGCTTCGCGAACGAGATCGGTCGGCTGAGCAAACAACTGGGCGAGGACGGCAAGCGCGTGATGGACGTCATCTGTCAGGACACCAAACTGAACATCTCCCGTTACTACATGCGGCCAGGCGCACCGTTTGGCGGCTCCTGCCTGCCAAAGGATGTCTCTGCCCTGCAAGCCTTTGTGCGCCAGCAGGGCATGTCCCTGCCGCTGCTCGAAAACACGCTGGCGACCAACTCGGCGCATCAGCAATTGTTTGTGCAGTTGATTGAGAGCAAGCAGAAGCGCCGCATCGGCTTTCTGGGACTGGCCTTCAAGGCGGACACGGACGACCTGCGCGGCAGTCCGCTGGTGGCGGCGGCGGAAACGCTGATCGGGCGCGGCTACACGATCAGCATCTACGATCCGCAGATCAATCTCTCCCGCCTGATCGGCGCGAACGAGCAGCAGATCCAGCAGCGCATGCCGCACCTAGCCCAGCTCATGCAGCCCACGGCCAACGAGGTGCTGCAAAACAGTGAAGTGATCGTGATCTCACAAAAGTGCGCGACGCTCGACACTCTGCTGCCGGATGTGCGTGCGGATCATCAGGTGATCGACATCAATGGCTGGGAAGACTTGCAGCGTCTGCCGTGGCAATACGATGGCATCTGCTGGTAGCCAATTCATTAGACGTCCTGTGTGTGGCATAAAGCAAGGCATCCTAAGGTATCAGCGAATGCCTGACTTCTCGACGAGCCTGCCCTGAAGGAAACCCAAGTCGCCTGTGGCACGCAAAAAATCACTCCCCATGCATCTGATGCCATATTCGGAAAGTTTCTCTTCAGGGCACCTCTGGATAGCCCACATTTCTCACACCCCATGGGGCTTTGCGGCATTTTGAGGGGCCTTTGGGCGAGCGGATGCCTCGGCTGGAG
>JBDNIB010000089.1:0-9471 GCA_041688535.1 Prosthecobacter sp. | reverse complement strand
TACTGGTTGGTCGGTCGGGTGCGGCCGTTCCTCGCCTTCCGCGTGTTCAACGCCGTGCTCATCGAGCGCAAAAAGCCCACGCCGGAGGCGAATCCGTTGCAGGACATGGTCAACGCCCTCGGCGACCGCCACTCGCTGATCCTGTTCCCCGAAGGTGGCCGCCAGACCAGCCCTGAGCCGCAGCCCTTCAAGGCCGGCTTGTTTCATCTCGCCAAAAAGCGGCCGGATGTGCAGCTCGTCCCCGTTTGGATGGAAAACCTCAACCGCATCCTCCCCAAGGGCGAAATTCTTCCCGTTCCGCTGCTCGGCAGCGTCACCTTCGGCGAACCGATTCACCTGCATGAAAGCGAGCCGAAGCCGGATTTCCTGGTGCGCGCCCGCGCAGCGGTGCTGGCCTTGCGGCAGTGACCAGGGTCATTTCAGCAGCTCGCCCACCAGCAGGATCGCGCCAGGATAAAACGTCGTTCCATTGAAGCGCTCTGGTTTGTCGATCTTGTTGCCGTTCTTCGCGAGGATCGTCGCCTTGTCCGGCTGCTCGGGATGAATCTCGATTTTCACCGTGTGCTCCTTGTCCTCCAGGTCCGTGCCGATCATGAGGGCACTCAGACGGTGGTAGGTGCAGTAGGCGTCAAACCGGGGCACGATGCGCGCTGGCTGGTCGTCGAGTGTGATGCTGACCTGCCCGCCGTCCGGCCCGATGATGTCGTAGATCGAGCAACGAGTGCCTTTGAAGCGGAACGTGATCGTTTCGCCCGGCTGCGTGCCTTTGTGCAGCGTGGTCATGCGGTTGGCCCAGCGTTTGCCAAATTCATCCGTCTTTGGATCAAGGAGCGTGAAACTGTTCGACAGCGTCGCGGCGGTGATCGGCAGCAGTTTGGCGTTCTCGTAGTTCGTGGCGATGAACGGCGGCTTCAATGCATGCGCGGCCGGCGATTTCGAGGCTGCTTTGATCGGCTCCAGTGAGCGCACAATCGCCTGGAGATACCATTCGTGGCCCGTTTCGACATGCGGATGCACGCTGTCGGGCGCGAAGACGAATTTCCCGTCGAGCGCCTTCTTCTCTTCTTCTGTTTTTGGCAGTTTCGCCTTCCACACGAGTTTGCCTTCCTTCGCGAGCTTGGCGACCTCCATCGCCAAGTGGATCGTCGGTATGCCGTAGTGATCGGCGATCTGCTCCATCGCGCTCGCGGAGCGCTGGAACTTGCCGTCCAGCATCGCGGGCGCGAGTGCCTCGGTCAGCGTATAGACAAAGCAGATGTCGCACTGCGGCAGCGCCTTCCAGGTCTGGCGCACGATGCCCTCCATGCAGCGGAAAATCTGCTCCGGCGATGCACCGCCGTCATTCACGGCGAATTCGACGAACAGGAGATCCGGCTGGTGGTCCAGCACGTCCTGCTGCAAGCGAAACACTCCCAAGTCCGATCCCGTGCCGCCGATGGCCGCATTGATCTCGCTGAACTTCGCCTGTGGATAAGCCTGCTGAAAATGCGCCAGTGTTTTGGGTCGCCAGCCGGGTTGCGCGGTGATGGAGCCGCCAAGGTAGCCGATCTTGATCTCCGCGCCCGGCGTGTCCGCCTTTGCGAGAAAATTGGGCAGACCGTTGCGTGGTCGGCATTCCTTTGCCGCGACGAGCGGAATCTCATCGGCGGCGAACGAGGCGAGAACGAAGGAAAGAGAACAGAGGAGGAATTTCATGAGTCGTGCCTTCAATCTGGGCTTTGTGTGAACAACGGCAATGATTTCGTTGGTTTACCGCTCATGAAACGCCGTCGCTTTCTCCAGGCCTTGCCGCTGGCTCTCACCGCAGCTCCCGTTCCCGTCTTGAGCGGTGAGATCGGTGTCACCACGGGTTCCTTCATGCGGCACCTTTCCGCCACCGCGCAGCCGGGCAAGTTGCGGCTGCTCGATCTGCCGCGCCGCATGCGGGATGAACTCGACCTGCGGGTGATTGACCTGATGACGGCCACGCTGGTGTCGCTGGAGCCGAACTACCTCGCCGAACTACGGCAGGCAGCTGCTGATGCCGGTTGTGTGCTGACGAACTTGAAGATGAATCAAAAGGGTCTCGACATGACCAGCGCGGATGCAGCCGTGCGGCGGCAGGCGCTGGATGTTTATCGCCAGACCATTGATGCCGCCGCCTTGCTCGGCGTGCGCTGGGTGCGGCCACTGCCGGGGCCAAAAGCTCCCGATTTGAAACTGCTGACGGCTTCTTATCGCGAGCTGGTGGATTACGCGGGCGAAAAAGGCATCGGTCTGCTGGTCGAAAACTACGGCTGGATGCAGGATGATCCTGACGCGATCCCCACGATCATTCGCGCGGTCGGCACCGATCTCAAAGCACAGCCCGACACCGGCAATTGGACCGATGCCGCGCGTTACGACGGCCTCGCCAAGGCCTTTCCCTTCGCCGCTTCGTGTGATTTCAAATCTCGCGCCCTCACCGCCGACGGCACGCACACGGCTTACGATTTGAAACGCTGCTTTGACCTCGGCTGGCAGGCCGGATTTCGCGGCCCGTGGTGCTTTGAGCATTTTCATGACGATCTGGCCCAGCAATTCCGTGAAATGGGCCTCTTGCGCGACCTGCTCCGCCGCTGGATGAAGGACAGCCCGCCATGAATTTCCGCCAGCAACTCCAGCACGGCCTCGCCATCCCCGCACATCCGCTCGCGCTCAATGCAGCGCGCCAGTTGGATGAGCGACGGCAGCGTGCGCTCACGCGTTATTACATCGCTGCTGGAGTTGGCGGGCTGGCGGTGGGCGTTCATACCACGCAGTTCGCCATTCGTGCTGCCAAGGTCGGTTTGTTTCGTCCCGTGCTCGAACTGGCGCGGGAGGAGATGGATCGTGCGGCGCAGCCGCTCGTGCGCATCGGCGGCATCGGCGGCGTGACCCAGCAGGCTGTCGCTGAAGCGGAACTGCTGCGCGAGCTGGGCTATCACGCGGGTTTGCTCAGCCTCGGGGCGTTGCGGGAGGCCACCGAGGACGAACTGATCGCGCATTGCCGTGCTGTGGCGGATGTTCTGCCGATCATCGGCTTCTATCTGCAACCCAGCGTCGGCGGGCGTGTGCTGCGGCAGGCGTTCTGGCGGCGTTTCGCGGCAATCGACAACGTCGTCGCCATCAAGATCGCCCCGTTCAATCGCTACCAGACGCTGGATGTGGTGCGTGCCGTGATCGAGGCCGGGCGCGACGACATCGCGCTCTACACCGGCAACGACGACAACATCGTGGCCGATTTCCTCACGCCGTTTCGCTTTGCGGGCAAGGAGCGCCGCATCGTCGGCGGTTTGCTCGGCCACTGGTCGGTGTGGACGCGCCGAGCAGTCGCGCTGCTCGAACAATGTCGCAATGCCGCCGCCACGCCCGAATTGCTGCGCCTCGGCGTCGAAGTGACCGACAGCAACGCCGCCTTCTTCGACGCCGCGAATGGCTTTCGCGGTTGTATCGCTGGACTGCATGAAGTGCTACGCCGCCAAGGACTGCTGGAAGGCATCTGGTGCCTCGACAAGCACGAAACGCTCAGCCCCGGCCAGCTTGCGGAGATTGACCGCGTCTGTCGCGCCTATCCGCATCTAAATGATGATGCGTTTGTGGAAGCGCATCGCGATGAGTGGCTGCGGTGAACTCATTTCCGGCAGATTATGAAGGATCATCCATGCTCATGAGGACAATATGCGAGAATTGAGCTGCGAGTGGCACTCCAATTCCCCCCCGCCATTTTTTCTCAGCTGTGCTTTCCTCGGGTTCACGGCATTGCTTCTGGCACACCGGTCCCGCCTGTTGGGGTAATTTAAAATAGCTCCGCGCATCGTCACGGCCGCCAGGCTGCGATTGTCCCACCCAGAAGGAAGACCAGCCCCAGGGAAGCCACCGCCAGGCTGCTCCCCGCCAACGCTCCACGTTGCAGCCATTCGACCAGCGCGGGGACCAGCCAGGCAGCCCCAAGCGCCGCCGACAAAGCCACTCGCTTGATAACGTATAGGTAGGGTGATGCATGCCCTAACTCGACTTCTGCCCTGGCTCTGCCTGTTGACTCCGCTGGCCCACGCGGGCGTGGGAAATGCGCAAATAGGCACGGACCATCCCTGGTATCCGGGGGAACTAAACCTGTCCACGTTTGAGCGGTTGTTCGCCACGCAGGCGCGGCAGTATGAACGCGTGACCGGCGCTGTGCCGCAAACGGACGAGGAGAAAGCGCTGGCGGCGTGGTTCTTCCGCAACACGCATTACGCGCATGGGGAGGAAGGCGCGGAGGACTGGTGGGACGCAGGTTTTGGCAAAGGCAAGGACACGCGCAGCCGCGAATACTGGACAGGTTTGTTCGCGCATGGCTTCGGCCTGTGCGGGACCACGCATTCGCAGTGGACGGCGGAGCTACAGGCGCTGCTGGGTCACGGTCGTGCGCGGGGCGTGGGGGTGGCGGGTCACAACTCGCTGGAGGTGTTTCTCACTGGCGGTGCTTACGGCAGCGGGCGCTGGGCCATGGTGGATCATGATCTCTCCACGGTGATCTTTGACAAGTCCGGTGCGGCCTTGCTGGGACTGGACGCGATCAGCGCGGACTACAAAAAACTCAGCGATCGCACCAACGCGCCGGAGCGGCAACGTGGCTGGTTGGTCTGTGGCCTGCATGCGGGAGACGGTGCCTCGTATGCCAGCTACAGTGTGGCGGAGTATCACGCCGGTTACGCCGGCCCGCCGCCGATGGTGCATCTGCGCCGAGGCGAAACCCTGCGCCGGTATTTCGAACCCGGCCTCGAAGACGGCAAAACCTTCGTGTTCTGGGGCCGCAATTATAAGCAAGGCGGTATTCCCGGCCCGGAGCGTTCGCGCACCTGGGTGAACCAGCCGGAGGCGATGCACGGCACGAAAAACGGCACCGCGCATGTGACCGGGCAGGCCCGCTTTGCTAACGCGGTCTATGTCTATCAGCCGGACTTCAGCGGCGCGTATCGCGAGGCTGTGGTCAGCGAAACGGCGGACGCGATCACCTTCGAGTTTCACACGCCCTACATCATCGCCGCCACACCGCCGAATGACGGTGACTGGGGCATCTACGATGCGGGCGGGCGCAACGGCCTCGTGCTGCATGGTGCAGCGCAATGCCCCGTCGCCGTGTCGGTGGATGGCGGCCACACCTGGCATGAGGCGGGCGGTTTCAAAGATGGCCTCGACCTGACGGATCAAGTCAAAGGTCACCGCCAGTATCATCTGCGTCTCGGCGCGGGTGCTAAACAACTCGCTTATTCAAATCTCACCATCACCACCGTGTGCCAGGCCGATGTCGGCGTGTTGCGCCGGCTTCAAGACGGCGGCACGCGCATCGAGTTCGCGGCTTCAGGTCATGCGCTGCAAAGCGCCGGGCCGACGCTCGCGCAGGCGCGGCCCTGCGTCATCGAAGGCGGCTTCGACACCCCGCGTGTCACTTTGCAGCTCGCCACACCACGAAATGAGCCGGTTCGCGCCATTCATGCCGCCGCACACATCGCCAGCAGCTCGCCGCCGAATCCTGACATCAAATACCACATCGACTGCTCGCTCGATTCGGGCAAAACTTGGCTGCCCGTGGTGCGCGATTGGCAGATAGTGCGCCAAGGCGTCGAACCGCGCGATTTTTGGTCCCAAAGCCTGTGCTACGGTACGATCAAGCTGCCCGCAGGCGCGACAGCGACCCAAGCGCAGCTCCGCTTCTGCAACGATGGCGGCAAAAAATATCTGCGTGCCGAAGCACACCTCGAATACGCCGTGCCGGACACGGATGCTCTACGCGTGACTTATGCCTGGCAGAACGACCAGGGGCCGCATCAAGCAAGCCACGACTTCGCCAACAACACACCCTGGCAACTGCCCACCGGCCGCGACGTGAAGACGCGCTGGGTGGAGATGACGCTGCTGGGACATTGAGTGGAAAAGACAACCGGCTCAAAGCAACATCACTCGGCGATCAGTTCGACGCCGCACAGGATGGGCGGAGCAGCGGTGCCGGGGGATGGCGTCAGGCGGATAGAGAGGGTGTCGCCGATCTCAATCGCGGAGAACTCGCGCATGAGGGTGGTGGTGCCGCCTGCGGCTTGGGCGATGTCGAAGTTTTTCAGCACGGTCTGGCCCTGTAGGGTGACGTTGAAGACGCGCTTGCCAGCCGCAAGGCCGTCGGGCTCGGCGAAGTGGAGGCGCACGGTGTAGGGGGCGGGGGGATGGGAAACGAACGCGACCGGCTTCACCGTAGGTTTGATGGCGACGACGACCGGTTTGCTCGCGGCTTTGGCGGTTTTGCCTTCGTCTTCATCCTTGTCTTTGACGACGGGTTTCTTCAGCTCACCTTTGTGCAGGGTGGGGCGGATGACGATTTCCACGGCACCGCTGAGGCCGGAGGCGCTAACCCAGGGAAGTTCTGTGCTACCGATCTGGCTGGAGTGGCGGCGGAACCAATCGTGCCTGCCCTTGATCTCGATGCCGAGGCCGGGCGAGATGCCTTCGTCGGTGCTGGGGTGCTCAAGCCAGAGCGTGCCATCGGGCGCACGACGGTCGCCAGGAGCACCGAAGTTGATGCCGACGCGCTGGATGCGCTCGCCTTCTTTGCCATCGAGTCCGAACTGGCTGTAGGCCCAGAGTTCGACCTCGGGCATGTGAACGAGGGCGAGTGAGGTCTGATTCTGATACGCGCAGGAGCAGGTGCGGGTGTAGTCGGGGGCGTTGAGCACGCCGTTGGCGACGACGAGGTTGGAGGTACAGCCGGATTTGAAGCCGCCGAGATTCGCGGTGCCGCTCATGGTTTCGAGATCGTAGAATCCTGCGGCACCGCTGCGGTAGGTGAGCAGGTTTTCACTGGCGACGACGGTGTTGCAGCCATAGGCGCGGTTGATGCGCCAAGGCTCCATGCTGCCGGTGAGCGGATTGCGCACGAGATGCGGCGTGCCGTCCTTGAGATTGAGGACGCCGTTGGAGCTGGTGTAGGAGTTCGCGCCGGTGAAGATCAGGTCGTTGTGCAGGATGAGCGGGCCGGTGTATTTGTTCTTCAAATCCTGCCACAGCACGCGGCCATCGCGGCCCAGATAGGCGATCATGCCATCGCCGACTTCGGTGGCGAGGCGGTCGCCGGCCTTGGAGCCGGCTTGCAGGAGGATGTCGTGCTGCTTGGAATAGCCGAGCCAGGTGCCGAAGATGTTTTTCTGCTCCTCCCACAGTACCGCTCCGGTGTGCGCATCGAGCACGAGGATGCGGTAATCGGCGGGCAGCGCGGTCCCGCGACGCTCCAGCAGGCCTTCGGCATAGGTGGTGAGCTTGTCGAGGCAGTAGATGCGGCCCTGGCCGGCGACGATGCCGTTGTGCAGGAAGCTATGCCGTGCCTTCACGCGCCAGAGCAGGCGTCCGCTGTGGCGATCGAACGCGGCGAGACCGTCGCTGGCGGAGAAGTCATCAATGGGGGCGGTCTTGCCGCTCTTCGTGGCACCAAGCTTTAAACTGTAATGCGCGAAGCCGTCGCCACCGAGCAGGACATCATCTAGCACGCCGATGAAACCCCAATCAGCGGGAGCTTCAGCGTCACGTTTTTCACGCAGCGGAATTTTTTGGCGCAAGGTTCCGCTGCGTGCGTCGAGCGCGTGGCATTCACCTTTGACGGCGACATACACGGTGTCGGCGGTGGCGACGTAGTTACTGCCACGACCGTTCGCGCCGGGGATGTGCTTTTGATTATAGGCGATGTCTAGCGGCGTGTCCGCATAGGTCTCGTTGTAGTAGATGCCGAAGGTGCCGAGGTCGTCGAAGTCGTGCTTCCACAGCATGTCACCGGTGTAAACATCCCGCGCGCTGACGCTGTTCATGCCCTGGATGAACAAGCGCCCACCGATGATCTGCTCCGGCGGGCCGTGGCCGTGGCGCGGCAGCACATCGAGGTTGGAATTGCCGCCGAACCAGAGGATGCCGAGCGGTGCTTTGACCAGCCGGTCGTCGGACTTCACGGTGTTGCCGATGTCGCCATACTGATGCGTCCAGTCCGCCGCGCCGGGCAGCGCGCCTTCACGAATGACGAGCAGGTGGTGGCCGGTGCTGCGGATTGTCGCTTGTTCGAGTTTTGCTTGTTTAATGAACTCAGCAGACAGCGGCAGGCACAACACACCCCCGTAGGGACGCACGGCTTGATAGACTTGCTGGAGCATCTTCTCATCCTGCAACGCGGCCACGCTGGCAGGGCTGATCACCACGAGCGGCGCGAAGTACTGCGGTGGTAAAAAGGTGGCAGGCGTACCGTGATGCACCGTGGCGCGGACGCCGTGCAGTCCGGCGGCATCAAGGCGGCGGCGTAGTGCCTCCACCTTCGCCGCAGCGGGTTCTACAATGACGAACTGCATGCTGGATGCGTGCATCATCGCCTCGATGAGCGGCCAGTCATCCGTGCCATGACAAAGCACATAGGCCTGTGGGTTTTCGGTGAGCTTGAGCAACTCGTTGGCTCGCTCAATCGCTGCGGGCGCTGGTTGCAGCGCCTGCGGCGTCGTGACGATGATTTTCTGCATCTGCGTTTTGTTTGCACCGAATACGAGGATGCGGCCATCAAGCGTGACGGCAATGAGTTTGCCATTCGCGGCGAGTAGGCGCTGAATGTCGCCCTGCACGGGCATTTTCCACGCGATGGAGGGCTTGGTCTTTGCAGCGGGCAGTTGAATGGCGGTGATGCTGTTTTTTCCAGCGGCATAGAGGTGATCGCCCGCCTTGATGAGATCGCCGGAGCCGTCCGCCGCGATCTCCCAATAGACCTTTTCGCTGGTGCCCAGCTCGCGCACGACGGCGACGCCCTTCGCGGAGTCAGCGGCGGCATATAGGCGGTCGTTGACGATGACCGGCTCGTTGCAGGTGGACTTTCCCGCCTTGCCTGTGGGCAGGTCGTAGGTCCGCACGCCACGCCGACGGGTGTGAACGTAGAAATGTTTTTCGCTGGCGGCCACAAACGATCCGCCGTTGCCCTTGCCGCCGTCTGCGAGGTTGAAATGCACGAGGCTACCCGTCTCGCGGTCAAACGCGGCGGGCACGGAGCGCCCACCGGGCACGATCAGCATTTTCTCCGTGGCCACCAGCGCTCCCTGCGGCGCCACGCCAGCGAACGAAGGCGCGCTGTGCGGCTGCTTGATGAACTGCGCGCCGGTGCCGTCGTTCACCCAGCTCACCTTTCCTGTCTCCGCATCGAGCGCATAAAGGAACGTGCCCATGAACGGCCAGATGCTCGCCGCGAAATAGACCTGCCCGTCACGGATCACCGGGCCGCCGCGCGCGGGCCACGCTGAGACGAGCCGCCCATTGCCCAGCGCCTTGCGGTCCGAGGGTGCGCCGCGAAAAGACCACACCACCGCGCCGTCCTTCGCGTTGAGACAGTAGAGAAATCCGTCGTCGCTGGTCACATAGACCTTGTCCCGCCATGCCACCGGCGGCATGCGCACCGGGCCGCCGGCGAAGAACGACCACAACTCG
>JBDNIB010000765.1:0-2760 GCA_041688535.1 Prosthecobacter sp. | reverse complement strand
GTGACCTCTTCGACAACAAGCTCATCCACGGCGACAACCTCCTCGCCCTCAAGGCCCTGGAGCAGGACTACGCCGGCAAGGTGAAGTGCATCTACATTGATCCCCCTTTTAACACTCAGCAGGCATTCGATCATTACGATGATGGGGTCGAGCACTCGCTCTGGCTACAACTGCTTCGAGATCGTGTTGAGTTGCTTTATTCGTTGTTGTCCCCAGATGGATCAATGTTTCTCCACATAGACGACAACGAATTGGCTTACTTGATGGCCCTCACTGACGAGATTTTTGGTCGGAAGAACAGAATCTCAGTGATCGCCTTCAAGCAAAGCTCGGTTTCTGGGCCGAAAGCAGTAAATCCAGGCATCGTGACCACGGCAAGTTTCATTCTCTACTACACAAAGAACAAAGCTCTTTGGAAACCAAACCGAACATTCATGCGGACGAGCCGAGATGACCGCTACAGCAAATTTATCGCGAACTACGATGCACCATACAAGAAATGGAACTTGGTACCGCTAAAAGATGCATTCGGCGAGGCTAATGGCGGGAGCTGGGACAAAGCCCGCGTGCGCTTTGCAGAGAAGGTCGAAGCCAAACTTGAAGAATTCGTGCTCTCAAACGCCCAGAGAGTTGTCCGAACTGCGAGAGTAGCGCCGAGCGATGTAAACGAGGAGGCTCGTGACGCCTTGATGAATTCGATGGATAAGTCCGGAGAGGTTTTTCGATCCGAACGTGAAGGCAAGGCAGACTATTACTTCTTGAACGGCGAGCAGCTATTGTTCTACTCAACCAAGACTCGGATCGTCGATGGAGTGCTGACAACAGCCAGTCCGACTTCCAATATCTGGGATGATCTATTGTCGAATAATCTGCACAAAGAAGGTGGAGTTGCCTTTCCAAATGGAAAAAAGCCGGAGTTCTTGATAAAACGCGTTCTCGACATCGCCACCAATCCCGGCGACCTCGTTCTCGACTCCTTCCTTGGCTCCGGCACGACGGCGGCGGTGTCGCACAAGATGGGGCGGCGGTGGATTGTCATTGAAGTAAAAGATCAATGCGAGACGCATTGCCTGCCGCGCCTGAAGAAAGTGGTGGATGGCGCGGACCAGAGCGGCATCACGAAGGCCGTGGGCTGGAAGGGCGGCGGCGGCTTCCGCTACTACCGCCTCGCGCCATCGCTCCTGAAACAAGACAAGTGGGGACAGTGGGTGATCTCCGACAACTACAACCGGGAGATGCTGGCCGAGGCCGTGTGCAAGCTGGAAGGTTTTACCTATGCCCCCAGCGACACGCGCTACTGGCAGCAAGGCCACAGCACCGAGCGCGACTTCATTTACACCACCACCGCCACACTTACCCACGATCAGCTCCAGCAGCTCGCCGATGAAGTCGGCCCGGAGCGCAGCCTGCTCGTCGTCTGCTCCTCCTTCCGTGGCGACAAGGCAGGCTACAGCAACCTCACCGTGAAGAAGATCCCCAAAGCCGTGCTATCCCGCTGTGAGTGGGGCAAGGATGACTACAGCCTGAAAGTGGAGAACCTGCCGAAGGCTCCACCGAAAGCCGGACAAATGAACCTCTTTGATGATGGAGGTGCAGTATGAACCGCAACGTCAACGCCATCTCGGGCCGTCTCAGCCTGCGCCCGCCGCAGCGTCACTCGCTGGAAATCCTGCATCGACTCACGGAGATCGCCCCACTAAAGAAGGACTTCGACCGCGAGGCGATCACCGCCGCCATCCGCAGTGAGTTCCCCACAGTAACGGACTTCGAGCGTGAGTTTGCCTCACTCTGCTTTGCCCTCGCCACAGGTGTGGGCAAGACGCGCCTCATGGGTGCCTTCATCGTTTAACTGCACCTGGAGCACGGCATCAACAACTTCTTCGTCAGGGCTCCCAACCTGACGATCTACAACAAGCTGATCGCCGACTTCACGCCGAACACGCGGAAGTATGTCTTCAAAGGCATCTCGGAGTTTGCCACGGATGCGCCGGAGATCATCACAGGCGACGACTACGAAGCGAAGGCTGGCACGCTGTTTGACCAAGTGCTGCGCTGCAAGATCAACATTTTCAACATCAGCAAGATCAACAGCGAGGTGCGCGGCGGCAAGTCCCCGCGCATCAAGCGCCTGAGCGAATACATCGGCGAGAGCTATTTTGAATATCTGGCCGGGCTGCCCGACTTGGTGCTCATCATGGACGAAAGCCATCGCTACCGCGCCAGCGCCGGTGTGCGTGCGATCAATGAGCTGAAGCCGGTATTGGGATTGGAACTCACGGCCACGCCGTTCATCGAAGGACCGAAGGGCGCGGTGCCCTTCAAGAACGTGATCCTCGACTATCCGCTGGGCCGGGCGATGGCAGATGGCTTTGTCAAAGAACCGGCTGTCGTCACGCGGAAGAACTTTGACCCCAAAGGCATGTCGCCTGATGCCATCGAACGCCTCAAGCTCGAAGACGGTGTGCGGATGCACGAGCAGACGAAGGTGAATCTGGAGACGTATGCCCGCGAGGCTGACGTGAACATTGTAAAACCCTTCGTGCTGATCATTGCCCGCGACATCACGCACGCGAAGCAGTTACTCGACCTGATCCAGTCCGACGAGTTCTTTGAAGGACGCTACAAGGAGAAGGTGATCCAAGTGGACAGCAGCAAGACGGGTGCTGAGGAAGACGAGATGGTGGAACGCCTGCTCAAGGTGGAGCACAACGACGAGCCGACGGAGATCGTGATCCATGTGAACATGCTCAAGGAAGGCTG
>JBDNIB010000764.1:0-2408 GCA_041688535.1 Prosthecobacter sp. | reverse complement strand
TGTGCGCTGAGCCACTGGCAGTACTTGTTGGCCGCGTGCTGCGTCATGCAGATGGCCGGGTAGCGGTCACGGCCCATGCCGAAATCCATCGGTTGATAGGGCGGCGTCGGCTGTGAGATCAGATCGGCAGGACTGTCGGTCGCGGCCCACACCTGGCGGGAGCCATCCTTGTTGCGGCCGATGTTGGTGAGCTGGAAGGGCTCGTACTCGTCCCAGGTCACCTCATGCTTGCCCATCCAGAAGGGTTTGAGCGTCTTCTTGACCTGCGGGCCTTCGTCATCGCTGCGATCCACCTCGCTCTCCGGGCTACCCATGGTGAACTCACCGCTCGGAATCACCACCATGCTGAAGGGAATGCCTGTTTTGGGCACTTTGGAGTCATAAGGCTTCATTTCCGCCTCTTTTTGCTTCTTGGAGGTCTGCACGATAAAGGCGTGAATCTTCTTCACCAGTTCCAACGTGTCCGGGTTGTTGGTGCCGGGGCCTTTTTTCTCCTTCGCGGTCAGTTTCACGTCATCCGGCCACGGTGCGCCTTGCTCAATCCACAGCTTGAGGAAATTGACCTCTTCCTTGCTCAAGGGCCCGCCGCTCTTTTTGGGCGGCATCAGGTCATCCTCATTGGCTCCCAGGGTGGTCAGGTGGTAAATCGCACTGTCCTTGGTGTTGAACGCCACGATGTTCGGGGCGTTCTCGCCGGTGGTGAAAGCTTCTTTCTTCGTGCTGAGAATCCAGTCGCCCTTCGCCTTCTCGGGATTGTGGCAGGACAGGCAGTTCTGCTCCAAAATCGGCTGGATGTGCTTCACGAAGGTGACGCGCGGGGTTTGCTCCAGCACCACACCGGCGGGCCACTCCGCGCCTTGCTCGATCCAGTTTTTAATGACCTCGATCTGGCTTTTATCCAGCATGCCTTCTTTCTTCGGCGGCATGGCCATGTCATCTTCCACATTCAGCAGCAGCGTGGTGTAGATGGCGCTCTTCTTCAAATCGCCGGGTGTCAGCCCTGGGCCGTTCTCATTGCCCTTTTTGAGGTCTTCCAGTGTGTGCATGCGGAAGTCGCCCTTGTCCTCTTTCGCGCCGTGGCAGTGCGTGCAGGCACCTTCGAGCAAGGGCTTCACCTGCTTGTTGAAATCAACCTTCTCCGCAGCGCAAAGCAGCGCGGGAGCCAGGGCGAGGACGGAAACGAGGGTGCGGGCGGAAGACATGGGCCGTGGCGATAGCATAGGCTTGGCTCGCTGTCCAATACGAGGAAGCCGCACGCTGGCCCGGCCTTACATCAGCGCCAGCAGCGTCTCGCGCACCTGCGCCTGCCATTTGCCCAAATAAGCCAGGCGGGCCTGCAAAGACTGAAGATCGACGAGTGCGCCCGTGTCTCCCCCACTGAGGCGGGCATCAAAGGCGGGCAGAGCTGCGAGCAGGGCGCTGCGCTCAGCGTCGAGCGTGCTGCCGAGTTCTTCGAGCTGCTCCCGCAGGCGCATCTCATCCGGTGCGAGCAGGGCCTGGGCGAGGGCCGAGGTGGCGGACTGCTTGCGCTTCAGGAAGGCCGCCGCGTTTTGCAGCAACGGCCCCAGGCGGCTGAAGAGCGCCATCATCGCATCGTCGATGGCCACGGTGCGCCAGGGCACCTGATGCAGGTCAAGCAGATGCTTCAGGCGCTTTTCCGGGGATTGCAGCGTGGTGTAGGCGGCGTTCAGCTCCGCCGCCTGGGCGGTGTCGCCGCCGGGTTGGTCGGGATGGACGCTGCGGCTGGCGGCCAGATAGGCCTGCTGCAAGGCGCTGTCATCCAGCGCGGCGATGCGGGGCAGGGCGAGGAGGGCGAAGGCGTCAGGCATGACGGCGGCCGGATCAGGCGGCGAAGCTTTCGCCACAGGAGCAGGTGACGACGGCATTGGGGTTTTTCACCTTGAAGCCGCCGCTTTGCAGATCGTCGCTGAAGTCCAGCTCGGACCCGGAGACAAACAGGGCGCTTTTCGGGTCGATGACGACGCGCACCTCTGCGGACGTGACCATGATGTCGCGGTTCGCCGGGCCATCGACGAGATCCATCTTGTATTGCAGGCCGGAGCAGCCGCCACCGACCACGGCCACGCGCAAGGCACCGTTTTCCGCACGGCCCTGCTTTTTCAGCAGGCCGAGCAAGCGGTTCGCGGCACCGGGCAGCACCTTGATGAGTTTTTCGTTGCCGATTTTGAAGCTGGGGGCGGCTGCGGTCATGGATGAGCCAGCGATAGCGCGGAAAAGAGCCGCCGTCCATGCCAGGCTGGTTCCCAGCGATAACGCGGACGCTCAGCGCCAGTGCCCTACCCCTATCTTGCTCAGCGCCGTAGCGCCAGCACCAGCTCGTTGTACTTGCTGCGCATCAGTTCGATGTCGGCCAGCGTCGGCGGATCATTGGCAAAGGCGGTGTCCAG
>JBDNIB010000763.1:0-2737 GCA_041688535.1 Prosthecobacter sp. | reverse complement strand
GGATGATGTCTTCGCCACCGCCGAGGCCGTCATGCAGCACATTTTCCGTGACTGGACCTACGCGCCCAACACCACCACCGTCTCCACGCACATGAACGAGGTCATGGCCATGAAACGTGGTGTCTGCCAGGACTTTGCCCACGTCATGATCGGCATCTGCCGCTCCCTCGGCATCCCAGCGCGGTATGTCAGCGGCTATCTCTACAATGGCCCCGATTCCCACCTGCGCGGAGCACAGGCATCGCATGCCTGGTGTGAGGTTCACATCCCCGGCAGAGGCTGGTACGGCCTCGATCCCACCAACAACATCCTCGCCGCCGAGCGCCTCATCAAAATCGCCACCGGTCGCGATTACCAGGACGCCGCCCCCATCACCGGCCGCTTCGACGGCCCGCCCGGCGTCACCTCAGCGCTTCAGGTCGAACTCGAAGTGCACCGCACGCACGGGTGAGAGGCCAAGAAGTGGCCTTATTCTACTTTTTGTCTTGAAGGCACGAACGACATGCAGCCCAATGCCAGAAGCGGTACCGCCGCCATGCCATGAGCGAGAATTCGTTTTCCAATGCCCAGTTCCCCATCAGCACGATCGGGACTGGGGGTGCAAGTCTATGAAAGCGACCAACTCTTCCAATGGGTTGATAGACGAGTTCACGGCTCGAGACGCAAAACTGGTTTCTGGAGATGTTGCCAGAGCAAACAGCATTTCAGAAATAGTATCCATATTGATACATGAGCGAACAATCCTCCCCACGCCATGATCACGAAAAATTTGTTAGCCAGTTGCACCCGCCGAGTAGAGCCAGCGCTTGCGCGCTGGCTCCCTCACAGACCCGGACGTGCGGGACTACCGCATCCGGTTCTTCCGGTGGAGGATTCGCTACGCGACTCGTGATCGAGGACGGATTGTCGGGGTGGGCCAGCGGAAGATTCCTTTCAACCATTCTCCATACCGCTCCCACGTCAGCGGCTTCTGGCCGCCTCGCCGGTTGAGCCATTTGAACCATTCGTTCTGGGCCTGATAGCTGAAGCCGCCGATCCCTCGGCTGTTGCCGGGGATGCCGTAATACGCGGCGTGGCCTCTCACTTTGCTCATCAGCATGCGCCATTGCTCCTGCACCGGGTCGTGCCGGTGGTGGCGCATCCAGTCGCGCAGCTTCTTGAGCGCTCGGGTCAGCCGGTTGCTCGCGGTGCTGCGTTTGACGATAGGTTTCCCTTTGCGGGTGTGGCCCCAGTGATGGGTGAACCCCAAAAAGTCGAAACTCTTCGGGGCTCTCTCCGGGCCGTGGGTGGGTGGTTCTTGGTCGTCGTCGTCTTCCTTGCGTTTCCGGGACTCGGGCGCGGGTGGTTTAAACTCCACCAGTCGAGTCTTCTCGGGGTGCAAGGTTAGACCGTAGCGTTCAAACCGCTGCGGCAGCACTGCCATGACCCGCCGGGCGTCTGACTCGTGTTCAAAGCCGATGACAGCCGAGCGGAGCGAGACAGCCAGCCGCAGGCTGCCCCGTAGCGCAGCGCAGGGGTGAGGGCCGTGGGGCGGCCCGAAGCAACAGAGTCGGCATAGCGCACGAGAAAAGCGCGGCCTTTCATCCTTGGCTGCACTTCACTCTCGAACCATTGGTCGAGCACTTCATGCAGATAGATGTTGCTCAGCAGTGGGCTTATCACCCCGCCCTGGGGTGTGCCTTCCTCTTGGTAGCTGAGTGTCCCCTTTTCCATCACGCCGGCTTTCAACCAGTTGATTCGCTCTCGCTCACCCCTGCGGGGCAGCCTAGCGGCTGTCTGTCTCGCTGCTGCTCGGCTGTCGATGAGCCGACGTATCACTCCGTCGCGTATCCGCTTGTCCAGGATTTGCCGCAGGTGCGTGTGGTCGAGTGTGTCGAAATAGGACTCGATGTCCACGTCCAACACCCACTGCACCGGGCGCTCATGCCATCCTCCCATGCTCTGTTTCCAGAGCGTCTCAAGGGCGTCGTGCGCGGATCGTCCGGGCCTAAATCCAAAGCTTGAGTCTTTAAACTCGGCTTCATAAATAGGCTCCAGCGCCATGACGATGGCTCGTTGAAGCACCTTATCTTCGATGGTCGGGATGCCGATGGGCCGTGTGCTCTTGCCATCACCTTTGGGGATGTTGACTCGACGCACAGGCGGCGCTTTGTAGCTGCCGCTCTTCGCACGATTGAGCAGGTCTGCCAAGTTCCCGTGAAGGTTCTCGGCATACTGCTGCGCACTTTGCCCATCGACGCCGACAGCTCCGTCCTGACGTGTCCGCCGCCAGGCTTCCAGGAGCCATGCCCCGTCGATGTGGTGACTCAACGATGTGAGTGCCTTGCCGCTCATTTGCCGGGCAAGTTCTGCTATCCGTTGCTGCTTGGTTGACACGTCTGCCGCTCTCGGTGTCGCGGACGTGTTTCCCATCAACGGTTCCGCCTTTTTCCGGGTGTGCTCCTTCGCTACTCCGTGGCTCCCATCGGATTCGGTTCGCCCCGTTTCAATCGCTACTACGGGCACACTACGACTGCTCTGGCCCCTCACCTCGGCTTGCTTCAAAGGCTCGCTCCGGTTTACTGCTGCTGCATCTTTAGCTTCGCTCATGCTCGTGGTTAATGCTCCCTCGTTCATGCCAGGACGTTGTTATGCCGGTGTCGTCCACCTCCGGCTCTTTTACAGCAGAGGCTCTCACTGGAGCTCTCCCAAGTTGATTCGCTCTCGCTCACCCTTCGGGCAGCCTGTGGCTGTCTGT